>JASFHG010000622.1:0-3002 GCA_050123355.1 Planctomycetia bacterium | reverse complement strand
ACGGGCGATGAGCTATCGTCACCATTACGGTATTCGAGACGACGAGACCGCGATGTGCGCGGGGTGCATGCCGATGGTCGATGCGGTATACGGTGGGGTCATCTACACCGCGAGCCCTTTGGACAGCGAGGATGACGCCATCTACATCTATGTGATCGGGGGGGCGCCGGAACAGGTCGTGAATGGCAGCGGTGACGTCGTGACGTTTGTCGTCGAGCGCAGCATGCCGCTTGGAAGCATGAGACGCCAGCCCCCATCGGGCCGTCAAACCATCGACCCGCGGCAGGTGCTGAGACTCGCGTCGGACGCGCTTGGTGTCGAGAGACATTTCGGGCGAGCCCAAGATATCGAGTGGGCCATGGAGCCCAGAGGGCGCGTTGTGTTTCTCCAGAGCCGGCCGATCACGGAGCGTTCCCAAAAGGCCACGTCCCATTCCGACGGTCGGGCATCGGACGATATACTCCTCGAGGGAGGAATAACCGCCAGCCGGGGACGGTCCACAGGTCCGGTTTTCGTTGCACGAACCCCCAAGGACACGGAACACTTCATCGACGGCGCCGTGCTGGTCACGGCCCAACCCCTTCCTGTCTGGGCGCCCCTCCTTGATCGCGCGAGCGCGCTGGTGTCCGAACAGGGAACCGCAGCATGCCATCTCGCGAATGTGGCCCGGGAATATCGAGTGCCCGCCATCTTGGGGCTCCCCGCGGCCATGTCCGAGTTGGAAAACGGTGCGCTCGTAACCATAGACGCGGATCTCCGACAAATCTACGCGGGCCGCGCCGAGGCTATCCGGCCGCCAGGGAGAGCGCAAAGCCCCCACCTGAAACGCTCACCGGTATATCAGACGCTGTCCGCGGTATCCCGGCACATCGTTCCATTGAGGCTCATCGACCCGAATGACGAAGGCTTTTTGCCGGAACGGTGTGAAACGCTCCACGACATCACGCGGTACTGTCACGAGATGGCCGTCAAAGAGATGTTTCAATTCGGGATGAACAGCGATTTTCCAAAGGCAGCGGCCAGGCGGCTTTTTACCGATGTCGCGACACAATTTTGGATCATCGATTTGGATGACGGCGTCGTCGAAGGGGCGGATGATCGCTATTTCATCAAACTGGACCAGATCCAATCGATTCCGATGATGGCCGTCTGGCGCGGAATGAATGCCGACGTGTGGGAAGGTCCGCCGCCCGTGAATGCGCGAGGCATGATGGATCTCGTGTTCAAATCAACGATGGACCCCAATCTCAATCCGGATACGCGCTCGGACTATTCAACGGGGAACCACGTCATGGTAGCGAAAAACTACTGCAGTCTGCAGTCTCGTTTCGGGTATCATTTCGCGACACTGGAAACGTTGGTGGGCCAAAGACCGATGGAGAACTTCATCAACTTTCGATTCGGTGGCGGGGGGGCCAATATGACGAGACAGCAACGCAGGGCAAGGCTGCTGGAGGAGATTCTCATCGCGCGTGGCTTTCAGGCGGATCGGAGAAAAGACCTCGTGAACGCCCAAAAGGGGGGGTTTGACGAGCAAGTGATGTGTCGGGCGCTCGAAGCGATAGGGTATCTGCTGGTACACACACGACAGCTCGACATGGCGATGACCGACGAGGATTCCTGTCGCCGATACAAGGACAAGTTGGAGCGGGGGCTCCGGGCGGCGGGGCTATGACATCCAGATGTCCAGGTACCGGGGATGCGGATCTTCTTTTCCACCTTGGACCACACCGAGGTGCTGTCAGCGGCCTGGCGAGAATCGGTCACCAAGGACAGAGAAAAAGTAGTCCCTGCGTCATCCGACCCCGAGGCGGCCCCTGGTGAACCAATCGCAACACGCCGGAATTACAGGTTGAGTTGCGCTGCTCTTTTGGCGAGAACGTTTGGGCTGAAGCTTGAACGATGCTCCCTATGCGGTGGGGAGATGAAAGTCTTCGCGGTGGTCACCCACCCGTCTTCGATCCGACGATACCTGGTGTTGCTGTGCACGTCCATTGTCACGAGTTCTGCGTTCCGGTTGCACGGAATTTGACATAAACATTCTTCCTCCCTCCTTCCGGCTATCTTCCCTCCACCGAAGCGGAGGGCTTGTCACCCGTGGGGCCGGAGCGAAGCGGAGGAGATGGTATTAAATTTCGGAACAGTTGAACAGGGAGCTCAAGGAGGGCTTTTGTTTGTCCTACGCTTTACTGCGGACAGGGTACAGGAGGGGATCAATCTCGTGTTGGCCCGCCGCCGCTGATGGCCGGGTCTTGAGCGACTAACGGGCCAACGGCAACAACTGTTTTATCAGTATATCCAAGACTTGCTCGGGGCGATCGCCTCGTGCCATGTGGCCAGCATCCTCAATCAGAAACCACTGTTTGGATGGCGCCTCTAATTTGTCGAAGTAGCGTCGGCTCTCGTTTCGCCAGAGATCGTGTTTCCCCATAACATAAAAGGTCGGCACCTTCAGCTTCGGCACCGTCGCGTTCATGTCTACCCGCATCAGCTCCTTGATGATTTTGCGTTGGGTAAACATGAAACCTGATAAGGTGGCCTGAAAGTCGAGCAGGCTGTACTCGGGCGCCTCCCACAGCGACTTGAAAAAGAAGCCGGCGCCTGTCTCCAGGCCGGTCTCCTCCGCCAAATAGCGATCCATGATATCTCCCGCGGTCTGCAGGGATTTGAAAAGCGACTTAGAGGACATGTCGTCTGTGGGACGTCCAGGGTTTTCGAGTTTTTTGAGGGCATCCTGGTCCCCTTTCTGTCGCGCCCGTTCAATGCAGTAGTCGTACATCTCATTCATGTAGGCTTTTACATTGGATACCTGTCCCACGCTCATATAGGCGTAGAACCGGTTGGGATGCCGAGCCACCACAGTGCTGGCAATGACCGATCCCCAGGATTCCGCTAGTATGAAGATCTTCTCTTTATTGAACCGCTTTCGGAGGTACTGGGCGATCCATGCGGTATCTGCTACATATTGATCGATATGAATGTCCTTTTTCCGGTGTCCCCCT
>JASFHG010000621.1:0-3004 GCA_050123355.1 Planctomycetia bacterium | reverse complement strand
CAGATCGTTTTTCTACACCTGAAGAGGTCGCCAAAGCATTAGAACCGTTCTGCGCAGGCCACGACCTGACAGACTTGCTAGCGCGAGCCGAGTCGCAAACCGCCCCGGCCCACACGCTCCCCCGCCCGGCGTCCGGCGGCCGCTTTCGTCGCGTCATGATGGTCCTGTTGCTGATGGCCTTCACCGGCGGCCTCGGCCTTTGGGGCGGTATCGTCTTGACGATCGAACACAACGGCAAGAAAACCTCGGTCGAGTTCCCTGACAATACGGAAAAAGTGAAAGTCGATCAACACGGCAACATGACGGCGCGGCTTGGCAAAACGGACGGAAGCACGCTATCGGAAAAGGAACAGGAGATCCAAAAACTCGTCGGCACATGGAAATTGGTCTCGGTGACCGAAGGTAACAGACTGATCCCCGACCAGAAACCCGACTCACCGAAACTGGTAATCAACGACAAAACCATCACATGGAACACTGAAGGGATGGGAACCATCTCCTTGAAAATCGACGTAAACGAGAATCCTAAACGGATCCAATGGCCACCGAAAGTCACTCCCTATAGTATTTATAAAATAGAAGGCAACCGCCTCACCATCCGTGCTCCAGAGGGAGGGCAAAAAACTCCTCCGACTGACTTTACCCCTACTACTAATGAAAGAATGCTCACGTTCGTCTTCGAGAAAGAGTTTAGAACGGCCAGCCGTGACAACTCGCCAGGCAACACGACAACGGCCGCCGGAGAACACGCCATCGGGGACGTTGCGTCCAACTATTGGTGGACACCCGAACAGATCGAAGCAAAGCTGGCCGCCATCGAAAAAGCTCCTTATGCGTTGATCGTATTTTCACAACAGCAAGACACTAAAAGTGAAATCGCCAAAACCGCTGACCTTTATACCAACTATGTCTTCCACAGAGGGATGCCCGAGGAGACTCAGTTCCTTTACTTAAAGCTCCCACATGCCGAAAAGATTGCCAAACGTTTCAGAGTGGAAAAAACGAATTATTACACATACGTTTTCCTGAAAAACGGTAAAGAGGTGTTTCGGAACACGATCATAGAGTTTGAAAAACACCTGCTTCCGCACCTGCCGCCGTTGAAAGTGTTCCCACACCTTACCCTCAGCAAGGGACGATCGAAGATCAAACTCAAAATCGAGAACCAACCGAACCAATCCTCACGCTGGTCCGGCAAAACGCTCCAGGTCACCTGGCCGGCCGGTTTGGAAGTCGTCTCGCTAACCAAGGGCTATCAAAATTTTTTGAACGACCACCAGGTCGAATGGCCCATCTCCGGCCAGATCCCCGACAGCCAGAGGTTCGAGTACGAAATTGAATTCTGGGCAACCACCCCGTACAGCAAGGCCGAGTTCCGCGCGAATCTCCTCGACAAAGACGGAAACGTCGCCTGGACCACCTCGAAGAAAATAGACATCGAAGTCCTCACCGACTCGATGGTCAAACCGCCGAAAAAACCAAACAAAATAAGCAAAACAGACCAAGAATGGGAACGTTTGGTCGGAACGTGGAAGCCCATTCACAACCAGCACGGGAAAAAAATCCTCACCAATGCAACCAACGTCATTATCCCCAAGGAAATCGTCATTCGTAAAGGGGTTATGACTCTCTTCCTAGAAAATCGGGTTAATCATACTTCGGACACGATCGAAAGAACCTTTACGATCGACGTCACCGCCAATCCCAAGCGGATGATGATGCAAGGTCGCGGGCCGAGCCATGCGATCTACAAGCTCGAAGGGGATCGGCTGACGATCTGTGCACCGATCGACGCGAACATCCCCTCCCCCGCCAGCTTCGACGTTGTAGGAAAAAGCGATAAGGCCCTATACAGCCTCAACATTTTCGAACGGGTCAAAACACCGAGCCTACAAGGCGCCTCCGCCGAAAATGCCGATCTCAAAAAACTGCTCGGTACGTGGAAGGTTATCAGCCTCCAAGATAGTGGGAAAGAATATAAAGAAGACTTCAACGATGCAAAGTTGACTATCGATCCGGATTTCATCGAACTGACCGGCCTTCCGGAAGAGGAAGGGGAAGATCGGATCGGGAAAATCCCGCTCGTCCTCGACGCCACCGCGAACCCGAAGCGGATCAGTTGGCCCTACAGCATGGAAAACTACAGCATCTACAAGCTGACGGGCGACCGGCTCATGATCTGCTTCCCCGAAGGCACCCAATGGGGCCACCCGACCGAGTTCATCTCGAAACCAAAATCGCCGAACGACGTCCTGTTCATCTTCGAGCGGGTTAAGGTATCCGAAACGGCCAACGAGACCGGCAAAAAGCTGCACCGGCTGGTTTATCGAGCCGATCAAGCATCCTCCGATCCGGCAAGTAATGATAAAATCGCCGCGACCGTCGCCAAACGGGTCCAGCTAGCCTGTCCTCTTTGGAAAATTCAGCTAAAAGGCAACCTGGAGTTCGAAGTACTGATCACCAACGAAAAACCCGACCCCCAAACCGTCCAGCGGATCGACGATCTCCTCGGCCGGCCGGGCACACTGGAGTTCCGCGTCTTGGCAAACCACCATGACCACGATGCACTGATCAAACGTGCGAAAAAAGAGAAAGGGGATCGGCTGCTCGACAAGAAAGGGAAGCCGCTGGCGTGGTGGGTGCCTGTGGACGAAAAACGGACAAAAGACATTGCCGCCATGTCGGAGTATATCGTCACACGAAAGGTCGGCTCGGAATTACAGGTCCTCGTCGTCAACGATCAGCAAAACGTCACCGACAAGTTCCTGGAAAGCGTCTCCGCAACCCAAGACCACAATAAAAAGCCTGCCGTCCTGTTCGCCTTCAATAAAGAGGGTGCCCAACGCTTTGGAAAATTGACCGGTGACAACACGCCTGACGACTCCGGCATCACTCCTATTCGACGCAAATTGGGCATCATCCTCGACGGCCGTCTCTACTCGGCTCCGAACATCATGAGCCGCATTATGGCAAACGGCATCATCAACGGCGACTTTACCGAACA
>JASFHG010000620.1:0-3016 GCA_050123355.1 Planctomycetia bacterium | reverse complement strand
TACTGTTTTGAAAAAACGTTCCAACACGACAACGCAGCGGTTTTTTACATGGATCCCCGAGCGCGGGGATGAACCCACGCGGCTAAAAAGATGGCCGAAAGTGGGGACGTTGAGAGAAGCTTAGCCCGCCTTGGTTTTGATATCATCGTCGTCGGCTTCTTCGCCTTCGCCGGTGAGCAGCTTGAGCGTGGCGCTCGGCGGGAGACGACGCTCGCCGACGATCCCTCGCTTGACCTCGCAGCAGAACTCGTAGACCCGATGCGCCATGCCGGCGGGGAATTCCTTATCGAGTCGTTCGAGGATCTCTTCCCACGGGCCACGGCTTCGATAGAGCACGCGGTAGACCTGTTTCAATTCGCCGATTTCCTCCGGCGTGAGCCCGGCTCGACGCAGACCGACCTTGTTCAGACCGACGACCAACGAGCTGAGACCATCGACCATAACGAACGGCGGTACTTCGCGAGTCAGGTGTGCCTGGCCGCCGATCATCGCAAACGCTCCAACGCGGCAAAACTGGTGGACGGCCGTTCCGCCCGAGAGGAACGCACGATCTTCGACTGTCACATGCCCACCGAGCATCGTGTTGTTGACCAGGATGATATTGTTGCCGACGATACAATCATGGGCCACGTGGGCGTTTACCATCATGAAATTATTATCGCCGACGATCGTGTTTGCATCTTTATAGAGGGATCGGTGGACGGTCACGTTTTCGCGAAAAACGTTATTATCGCCGATCACGACCCCGCCGACTTTTTCCGGAGGGTTGGTGTGCTGGGGCATCCCCCCGAGGATCGCCGAGTCTTCGACGCGGTTGTTCTTGCCGAGCGTGGTGCCCGTCTTGACGATCGAGTGGATCCCCAGAGAACATCCATCCCCGATGATGACATCCGGTTCCACCACCGCAAAAGGACCAATAGTAACGTTTTCGCCGATCTGAGCGTCGGGACTGACGATTGCCGAAGGATGAATGTTCACCAACAAGAACCTTTTCAAAAAACGACCTGGGCGACATTCTTGTGCCCAAGTTCTTCCCCTGCATGCTACTTGAAACTAGGTAAAATAGATCAAGTTTTCCATAAATATCATGTAGATAACGCGTTTGGGGATCCCATCCGTGTGTATCGTTTTTGATTTATCGGCCAAACCATCGTGACGATTACAGCGATAAATCGGATTATCTTGCCAGAAGGTGGCATAAACACCCCCCCTGGACGAAGAGTCTTTCGAGATTTACGCTATCGTATTAATAGATATGGCGATCCACAGTCTAGCCATTTTTGCCGAATTCTCCAACATCATTTATGGAGCCCTATATTATGCCCAGTAACGTCGAGATGTACGATGAAGCCATCCAACTTGAAGCACAAGGAGATCGCGCCGCGGCGATCGAAAAACTTCGTGCTCTAATCGAGCAAGACGCCGACTATTCTCTGGGACATGCGGCATTGGCGGTTTTCCTTCGCAAAGAGGACCAGTTCGACGAAGCGGTCGAGCATGCCGAGACGGTCTGTCGGCTCGAGCCCGACAATGCGTTCGCGTATGTCGCGTTGAGCCTTGTCTGTCAGAAGGCCGGTCGACAGGAAGAGGCCGAGCGAGCCATGGCCGAGGCACGCAACGTAACGATCCGTGCCCAGATGCAACAACAGCAGGAACAAGAATAATCAGTCATACGGCGCATGAAAAAAAGCCTGACGATCTGCCGTCAGGCTTTTTTATTGGAATTTTCGTTTACACTCGCGAACCTATTTCTTTCCTTGTCCGAAATAGTTTCCCGTGTTCATGAAGGTTGCCGGGGCCAATGAACCTGATTGCACCGGGGCACTTCCCGGACGCTGTTTCATTTGCTGTAACGCTTCGTATTCGCTTCGTGCAGTTGACTGAAGGCCCATAATCTCTCGAGAAACTTGTTTTTCCCTTTGTTGCTGTTCGATTTTGGGCATAACGTACTCGTAGTAGTTATCGATACCGCGAATGCTGTCTTGAGTCCGCATCAAGCTCATGTAAGGACTGTAAACCGGTGGTTGTCGATAGCCGGAAAACGGTTTTCCGCCGCGAATGACTTGGTTTCGGGTCGCATTCAAGTACGGCGCTTGGTGGGGCATAAGAGATGCCTCGAGTCGGGCCGATTCAAAACGACCGTATTGAGGATCGGCGATCCCCAGTTGATTCAAATTTTGGCCAGGGGTCGGAGCATTCGGCATCATGGAGCTACCACCACCGCTACCCGTGGGAGATTGAGGCATCATTCCCTGATTGGCACCACCGAGCGGGTTGCCCGTCGGATCAAAGCCGGTCTGTTGTTGCTGTTGCCCCTGCTGTTGCTGTGGACTGGGGCTGCCATAAGGACCGTAGCCTGTCGGTGGCATCGGCATATTGGGCTGCGCTGCGTTGGGGTTCGAGTAAGTCGGTGGCATCGGCAGAACCGATCCCGAATTGCCAGGGTACGACGGGAAAAGTTGCGACGGATCCTGCAGCGGAGGAATGATGTCGTACGACTCTTGCTGTTGTTCTGTGGTACCGCTTGGACCACTGCCTTCAGGCAACGGTGCTTCGCCGGTTTCTTCTCCCGTTTCGACGACGACGCCACCCACGGTAAAGCCGACCAAGACCGCGGACAAACCGAGTGTCAGGAAAAGAATACAGGTCGCATTGGACAAAAAGCGTTTAGAGGTTTTCATGGCTTTATCTCTTCTACAAAATTTTATGCAGGAAGTAGCTTTATGAAATGAGGCGGAAACCCTTGCGGATTCATCCGATAGGCGTCAATAGCCCGAGTTCATGGAGAGAATTTTTACCAAGAGGTAGGCTATTTCTAGCCCAGCGTATTATACGCCTCATATCATGTAAAATCAAGTCACCCCCCCTCTAAATAACTGGCTAGTTTTTATTAATATCCTCCGGTACGTCGGTATCCGACGAGTTGCAGGTTTCGGACGGCGGAGGCGATGAGGGAGCTGAAGCCGGCGACGCGTTCGAAGGGGCCGATGATTCGGTTGAGGTAGCCGGAGAAGGC
>JASFHG010000619.1:0-3020 GCA_050123355.1 Planctomycetia bacterium | reverse complement strand
GGCCGCCGCCTGCCGCGCGGCAACCACCGGGGACATTATCGAGCTGCGTTACAATGGAGAACGAGTGGAGCAACCACTCCTCTTTTCCGGCAAGAACCTGGTCATTCGTGCCGGGAAGGGCTACTCGCCCTCGGTCGTCTTCCGGCCCAGCAAGCCTGAATCGTCGGACATCAATCCGATCGTGACGCCCAACACCATGATCTCGCTGGGCGGCGGGAGCCTGTCCGCCATCAATGTCACTTTCCGATTGGAGCTTGCCGCAACGGCTCCGGTCGGTCGCTGGTCTCTTTTCGAGGCGAAAAGTGGCGAGGTACTCAAGTTCCAAAAATGTGATCTGGTCGTCAAGAATCAAACCAAACAAACGACCTCGTTTTTCCGTGTTACCACCTCACCGCTCGACGATTTGTCGACCGCCGGTTCCGCCTTCAACGATATACCTATCCCCGTGGCCAAAATCAACCTGACGGACTCGGTGGCCCGAGGTAACGCGACGTTTCTGACGATCGACGATCAACGCCCCGTCAATTGCTCCTGGGAAAACGGGCTGCTTGTCACGGATGGGCCGATGCTCGATCTGCGAGGTTCCGAAGCGATCTGGATCCAGAAAGAACGCATCCGGCTTTCACTCAAACACCTTACCGTGGCGGCAGCGGGTGGTATCCTCCGGTTGGGCAACGAACGCCAAAATCCACCTACCATTCCCGTCGACTACATCTGCTATGACAGCATCATCATGATTTCCAATGCCAACGCGATGATCACGCAATGGACCGACAAAACGGTGACCGATCTGGACTCTCGATTCCGTTACGAAGGGGATCGCAACTATTACCAGAACTTCAACCACTTCCTGGCCCAAAAAGATCGCACGACGAAAAAAGATTTGAACCTGCTCGATTTTTCGGCTTGGCGACAACGTTGGATACCGAACCACGAGGCCTATTCGTTTGGCGGCTGGTTCGCGCTGGTTGCCACCCCCGATGCCACAAAACCGCTGGACCAACGCGGTCCGGGCGATTACCTGCTGAGCGAGAATTCGGAAAATCCGGCCCGTTACGCCGCCGAAGACGGTTCTAATCTCGGTTTCCTCTACCTTCCCGACCGCCTTCCTCAGCATCTTGCCCCGGCTGAAGAGCCTGCCCTCTAAAAACAATATCCTTCCATAAAAAAAGGCCAGCGGCAAAAACCACTGGCCAAATCAGAGCAGAGAGGGTAGGCTTCCGACTTTTTCACTTAAAGGAAGTGTCGTTGTAATTCAAATCAATGTGCTTTGCCGACGGATTCGACTGGCCGCTCCAATGAGCAACAAAGTTAATAGCAAGGCCCAAGTCCCCGGTTCGGGAACGGCATCGGATCCGATATTGGCTTGCCAATTGCCCGCCAGGATCGTGGCGTCCGAGGCATTCACGTAACCATCGCCATTGAAATCGCCCATGAGCCAGGTGGCATTGGGCCCGGCCTGCCAGTTTCCGGCAAGAACGGTCGCGTCCGAGGCATTGACGATACCGTCGCGGTTGGCATCGCCGGGGAGATAGGGCATGATGGCATCTTCAACATCCCACTGGGTCAAAAGGCCTTCGTAAAATCGCAGGTCGTCGATGGTTCCCGAAAAGCTGGATCCTGAACTTGTGCCAATGCCAAGGAACAATTCGCCGGAGACCGGATCCCCTTGCACGCTCCCACCGGCACCGTTATCCGTTACGTTAACGATCTCGCCGTCGAGCCATGCGGTGATCTTGTCGCCTCCGTCCCCGTCTGTCAAATCATCGAACGCAAAGGCAAGGTGATGCTCTTCGCCCATGGGCAGCCGTTCGTCGAGGGAGGTGTTGTAATAAACCCCTTCGTGCTCGATGCGAATGATCAAGAGGCCCGTATCGTCGGCCCCCGGTTCGATACCGATATTGAAACCGTAGTTTTCGTTTTGCTGTCGCGCGACAACACGACTATAGACGCCCGTATCGTCATTATATTCGAGCCACAAGGCGACCGAAAATTGATAGTCGACGTCCAGATCGCTACTGGATGGCGCCGTGGCATAGCCATTCGTGACGCTATTGGTCAGATGTAGCTTACCGTCACTGATCGACGCGCCGGCCAAAAGTGTCAGGTCATTGCCGCCCACCGGATCGGAACCATCGGTATTGAAGTTCCAATGGGCATTCAGATTCAAGGGGATGGGATCCAAAGGGGGCCCGCCCATGTCGTAGCGAAGAATATAATCGCCGTTATTAAGGTTATACTGATCGAGAACCGGCGAGTACGATTCGACGTAAATTTTATTTTGGTCAGGCTCAAATCGAAGCGTACGCAGCCAGCCATCTCCTCCGGTTGGCAATTCTTGATAGTCGTTCAATATTTCATACACTTTGCCGCCCGATGCATTCGTAGCGACGTTGAGCGCCTCGTTGTGGATATGACCACAAACCACCATGAAGATGTTGTCGTTATATTTAACCAAGTCGTTGAAGATTTCTTCTCCGCTATTACCTTGCATGTTATAATAGGTACTCGCCGTACTTCGCGAGCCATCCCACTCCAAGTATCGGTGTGTAGCAAGGATCACTTTATGGTTTGGATAGGATTGAACCACGCTGTTAGCCCAGGCTATCGTGTCATCGGTAGGCAAACATTCCAGACTCAGGACCATGAAATCCATTCCGGACCCACTGAAAAAACAATAGTTATTGTTATTCGTCGTTCCCTGATGGCCTCCGTACCATGTCTCGTTTTCAAAACGGCTAGTAGGGAAAGTGAGATTGTAATAAGTGGTGTCGCGTGTATAGTCAGGCGATCCAGAGCCTTCAATGTCGTGATTGCCGGGGAGCACACTATAGGGATTGTTACCCTGTTCGAGAATCGAATGGGCATAATTAGCAACTTGCCATTCACTTGGCTCATCGTTGGCATGTTCTACGATATCACCCAGATGGACCGTGAACTTGATGTTTTCCGATACTGCGTTATCCCGAATCCACTGGGTCTGAACGGCGTACGGAAAACATCAAGTTCACGGTCCATCT
>JASFHG010000618.1:0-3024 GCA_050123355.1 Planctomycetia bacterium | reverse complement strand
AGAGAGCGAGGTGGCGACGAATCTGTACCATCGGATCCGCGACGTGATGCGACGCTTGAGCCTGAGGGCGCCCGATCTGGACGACGAGAAGCACGGTGTCGATCCGAACACGGTCGCCGAGTATCTCGACAACGTTCTGCCGGACGAGCGGGTCCAGGATTTCGAGAAAGTTTGTCTCGAATCGGACATGCATCTGGCCGAGGTGGCGTCGTGTCACCAGGTCTTGGCGGTCGCGTTGGGCGAGGCGGCCGAAATCGAGCAGGCGAGTCGTGAACACATGTACATGCTCCCGCAGGTAGCCGCCGATCTGGAGAACATGGACCGCCCGACCGACGATCCGCTGGGCGTGGAGTTCGCCGATGATTCGATGGACCAAGGGACGAAAGTGCCCGGCCGACCGTCGCCGATCGTGCCGGACTATCTGCGAGACAAGCCGCGTCGCTTCCCGGTCGTGCCGGTCGTGATGGGCTCGGTCGTCGCGGTCTGTGTGGTGGTCATCCTCTTGGTCCTCACCGGCGTGATCGGGTCGGGCGACAGCCCCGAGCAGATCGGCCAGAATGATCCGGTAAACCAAAATCCGAATCAGAATCCGGGTCAAAATCCGAACGCAAACCAAAATACCAACCAAAACCCGCCGGCCGGGCAAGACAACCAGGTGACTCCGCCGACGGGCACCACGCCGACCGATCCGTCCAGCGAGTTCCCGACCGTGCATGGCCTGGAGAATCCCAACGACACGACGCCGGGAACAGAACCGAACGAGACTCCGAACGAAAATCCGACCGGCGATACTCCGTCTGGAGAAACGCCCGCGGGAGACACTCCGGCCGTTCCGGATAATTTAAATACCCCGCAGACACCGACCGGGACGGGCGACATCGCGAACCCCGTGACACCCGGCCCGAGCGACTTGGGCCCGACCCCGGTTCCGGCCAACCCGACCGAAGGGACCCCGGCCGAAGAAACCCCGCCCGCCGGCCACGACCCCAACGCCAAGCCTCCTGTGGAGCCCGAGCCGGCCTCGGCCTCGATCGGTCGCTTTGTCTCCGAGAATCAGGCGCTCGTGCGATATGATTTGAAAGACAAAAGTTGGAAGATCGTTCCTCAACAAAATGTCTTGAATGAAGAGACGTTACTGGTCGCGCTGCCGACGTTTCGGCCGATCATCGCCACGCCGAGCGGGCTTTCGGTCCAGTTGCTCAGCGAGTCGCAGATCGCGATGAAGCCGGTCCGGGCCGACGAGATGCCGAGCCTCGAGTTACAGAACGGGCGGATCATCCTCCGCTCGCTCGGGAAGCAGAACGTGCGTCTTTCGCTCACCGCGGGCGGCAAGACGGGCATCGTGACGCTGGTCAATCCCGAGTCGGCCGCCGCGATCGGGCTGGCCTACCATCGCGATTCGGGTCTCGATCCGGCCAACGTGCCTTCGGAGGTCGAAGTGAAGTTCTACACCATTTCCGGACAGGTACTCTGGGAGGAGGAAGGCAAACCCAAACCGTTGCAGGTGGACGCCGCGGAGTATATCTCTTTCACGGCCAAGGAGGAAAAGCCGGAGCTCGAGGTCTTGGCCAAAGTGCCCGACTGGGTCAAGCCGGAGCCGATAAGTCGCCTCGACCAGAACGGGGCGGAGAAGATTTTGGAAGCTTTCGGCAAGAATCAGATCGCCAGCCTGGCCCTTCGCGAACTTTTGGACTATCGCCAGCGAGAGGTCTCGCGATTGGCTTTGAAGTGCCTGACGCAACTGGGCGAATTCGACCCGGCGGTCGCGTCGTTCGACGATGCTGCCCAACGGCTCACTTGGGATAAGACGATGGGTCAATTGATCGAGATCGTTGCGCAAAGTCCCGAAAAGGCCCAGAAGGTCAAGGAGGCGTTCGAGCGCGAATATGGAGACTCGGCCTCCTCGCTCTGGCGGATGCTCTGGGGCTATACGCCGGACCAGTTGAAAAACGATGCCGCGGCCCAGTTGGTCGAGTACCTCGATAAAGACCGGCTCGCGTTCCGTGTCTTGAGCTTTTACAATCTCCGAAAGATCACCGGCAAGACCAACGCCTATCAACCGGAAGATACCCCCTTCCAACGAAAAGTGCCCACCAACCGCTGGCGAACCCAGTTGAGAAAGGGTGAGGTTGTTCTCAAAGGGAGCAAATAAAAGTTTTAAGTGTGAAGTTTGAAGTGTGAAGGACCGAGATTTCCGGTTTTCAAACTTCAAACTTCTTACTTCACACTTCTAAAGAGCCATTTCAACTCTCGACCGCCGAGGAAGGTGTAGGTCGCCAGGTAGACCGCGACGCTTGCCACGAGCGGGACGAGCGTGCGGACGGCTCGGAGCGAAACGGTCGTTCCTTCCGGCATCAGACTCAACACAAGGTGCCCGAGCAGCCACATGAGCAGGGTCGCCACGCCGGCACGCAAGATCGTCGCGAAAAGAGGTCGCCAATAAATCCGGCTCCGCCGTCGCGAGAAGATCGCCGCAAGCAGTACGACTTGCAACGCGGCCGAAATTGCCGTCGAAACGGCCAGCCCACACTCGGCCCAGAACCAAATGAGCGTCAAGTTCAACGCCAGATTCAAACCGACCATCCCCATCCCTACCCGGACAGGCGTCACTCGATCGCCTATCGCATAGAAACCTCGGACGATCACCGGCAGTGCACAAAACGCCCAGACGCCGATCGCGTAACAGCGGATCATCTGCGACGTTCGTACGGCATCTTCGGCGGTGAACTCGCCATGCTGGAACAAAAGGCTCGCGATCGGCTCGGCCAACAGGATCAGACCGACCGAGGCGGGGATGCCGAGCATCATGACCATCCGCAGCCCGAGTGTCAGGTCGGCTCCAAGCTGTCGATGGTCGCCACGGACCGCATGACGACTCAACAGCGGAAAGATGGCCGTTGCGACCGCGATCCCGAGCACGCCGAGCGGGAACTGGTAAAGACGGTCGCCATAATAAACGGCCGCCGCCGCCCCTTGCTTCATCGGATAGGCCACCGCATCCCCAAGCCACGCAATCCGCTGGGG
>JASFHG010000617.1:0-3030 GCA_050123355.1 Planctomycetia bacterium | reverse complement strand
GGAGAGACACCTGCCTATTTGTTCGTTACGGTCGAACTCGATCCCGGTTGGCATATTTACTCGATGACACAAAAAGGGGAAGGCCCGATTCCGACAGAAATCAAAGTGTCCCCCTCCCCGGCAATCAAAAAAATCGGATCGTTTCTTGTTTCTCCAGCGCCGGAGAAGAAGATGGACCCCGGCTTCAAAATCGAAGTCGAAAACCACTACGACAAGGTCATCTGGTTCGCTCCGTTGGAATTGGATCCTAATGTTGACGTCAAAACACTCGAAATAAAAGGGGCAATTCACGCCCAGGCTTGCGACCAAGGCTGTCGCGCCCCGGAAGATTATCCGTTTACGGCAAAACTGGCGACCGATCCTGCCAAATACGCCAAGCTGATCGCCGCGGCCGCGTCTCCCGAGTCAGCGGCCAAGCAAGGGTTCAGCATCGAATCGATTCAAATCACCGACGACGCGACCCAAAAAGAAAAATCGCTCTGGTGGTACATCGGGCTCGGCTTTCTCGGCGGACTCATTTTGAACATCATGCCCTGCGTCCTGCCGGTCATCGGGCTGAAGATCCTTTCGTTCATGGAACAGGCGGGCCAAAGCCGCTCGCGGGCGTTCGTGCTCAACCTTTGGTATTCGCTCGGCCTTTTAAGCGTCTTCGTGCTGTTGGCAACACTGGCGGTCGCCTTCGGATTCGGATGGGGCGAGCTGTTCCGATACGGCGGGATGAACCTGGCCATGACCGCCGTTGTGTTCGTTATGGCGCTGAGCTTCCTCGGTACGTGGGAGGTTCCGATCCCCGGTTTCATCGGATCGGGTAAGGCTGAATCGGTAAGTCATAAAGAGGGAGCGGTCGGCGCATTTGCGAAGGGCGTTCTGACCACAATTCTCGCCACACCGTGTAGTGCACCGTTCCTTGCACCCGCCATTACCTGGGCTTTTGCCCAACCGCCAGGCAACGTATTCGCAATCTTCATCTCGATCGGGGTCGGCATGGCTAGCCCATATCTGCTGATCGGGGCCTGGCCGGCACTGATCAAGTTCCTGCCGAAGCCGGGCGCGTGGATGGAAACGTTCAAGCAAGTAATGGGCTTCGTCCTGCTGGCGACGGTCATCTTCCTGCTGACCTCGACGGAAAAAGAACGGCTGCTGCCGACGATCACGTTCCTCTTCGGGCTATGGGCTTCCTGTTGGTGGATCGGCAAGATCAGCGTCCTCGCTCCGACTCGCACGAAACTGCTCCACTGGGGCGAGGCGATCGCCTTCGCGGTCCTCATCTGGATGTTCGCATTCCTCTGGCTCGGTGCCAAGGCCGAGTACGAACTCCCTTGGAAGCCGTATACTACCGCGAAATTCGAACAGCTCATGGACGAGAAGAAGACCGTCCTCGTCGACTTCACCGCCGATTGGTGTGCAACCTGCAAGACCTTCGAAGCACTGGTTCTCAACACCGAAGACGTCTATGACGCGGTCAAGGAACATCATGTCGTGACACTCAAAGGAGACTGGACCCATCGCGAAAAATCGAAGGAGGTCAACGACATGCTCCAGCAACTCGGCTCGAAACAGGTGCCGGTTATCCTAATCATCCCCGACGGCGATCCCAAACGCATGTCCATCTTCTGCGGCAGCTATACCAAAAGCGATATCCTCGATGCGCTGAAAAAGTAGGGTTTTCCACCTAAACATAACCAACACATCACCCAAGCCGCCCCTTTGCGAAGCAGAGGGGCGGATCTGTAGGACGCGTCAAGACGCACCATCTTTGGCGTGCGGTGACTCGTCACCGCTTTCCCTTTCAAACCACGGCAAAACCACCAGCCCACGTTCAAAAACAGAATCAACCCTCAAGTAAACGATCCCCGGCAAAAAAGAAAATCTGAAATCCAAAGCGGTGACGAGTCACCGCACGCCAAACAACTTTTCTACTTAAAAACACCGCATTCGCGCCACCGTTTGCAAAAGCCGACCAAGCCGGTATACTAAATCGCATCGGCATTTCTATTTCCCCAGCCCGAAGGATCCACGACGATGGCGTTAAGTTTCGACCCAACCGAAGATCGAGAATACACAAGACCAAGCCCGCGAACTCTGGACCGAAGCCCGCCGCATGGCAGAAGCAGGAGGCGATTGCGATTTCAGCGGGTGGCAGTTTCCGGAAGACCCGGATAGGACACTAGAAGCAAATGGATTCAGTAATGTCACCTTTAAAGGTTACGTCTATTTCCAGAACGTCTGTTTTAGAGGAAATGCTGATTTTAGTAATGCAAGTTTCAGCGAAGAAGTCACTTTTAATGTTGCCAACTTCAGCGGAACCGCCAATTTCAGTAACGCCAGCTTCAACGAAAATACCGGTTTCTATAAAGCCAGTTTCAACCAAAATGCCTATTTCAATAACTCCCGTTTTGATGGAGATGCCTACTTTAATGCCTCTCACTTTGACGGATATGTCTATTTCAACAACTCCCGCTTCAACGGACATACCTATTTCAGTGACGCCAGCTTCGGTGGATATACCAATTTTAGTGACGCCAGCTTCAGCAAAAACACCAATTTTCGCAACGCTAACTTCAGCGGAAATGCTTATTTCCGCAACGCCAGTTTCAACGGATATACCGGTTTCCGTGATGCCAGCTTTAACGGAAGCACTTACTTTGGGGGCGCTAGCCTTAGTGGATACACCAATTTCAGTCGTGCCATTTTTAGTGGATATGCCGGCTTCGAATTTAAAGATGTAAAAACAACTATATTTAACAACTGTGATCTTCAAAAAATTAGCCTTACAGGAAGCAATTTATCAAATGCGGATCTCCGCAACGTGCTTCAGCCACAATGGAAAAACAAAATCCGTCAAGGCAAAGAACTACACAAATGGTCACAAGTTCGAGCATTGGGCTATCTCCCAAATTGGTTAATCAGAATCTTTATGCTGAGGCAACCGTTTCCGTTTGTGTTGGACGACACACAAATTCGAAATACACGTTTTTCTTCTCGGTCGGCTGATCCTTGGACTACTTTGCGACGTAGCTATTCAGGCCC
>JASFHG010000616.1:0-3033 GCA_050123355.1 Planctomycetia bacterium | reverse complement strand
CATCGATATAATCGGCTTCGCTGTTGCGCAACGTCAGGGTAAAGCCCATCAGACGAAGCGCCACGGGATCTTTCAAGGGCGCCCTGCCTTGAACGGTGATCCGGGTTCCGGGGACGAGCCCCATATCGCGGATCCGTCGGCCGAGTTCCCCGTCGGCCGTTATGGTGGCGATGGTTCCGGATTGTTTGGCCTTCATCAGTCGCATGCTTTTGGTCTGCATGGTTGAACTCCAGAATCGTGGTTATTGTCGGGATGTTTGGTATGCCTTACTTTTATATTTGTCAACAGCTTTTTATTGTTTACATCATATTTTTATGTTTGACCAATAATGATTGGGATGCTAAACAGGTCTCCGTAAGGGGAGGCAGCATGTCCATACGCGATGATCTTACCGACAGCCTTGAAAACTATCTCGAGGTCATCCTCCACCTGGAGGAGGCCAATAAAGTGGCCCGTGCCAAGGAGATCGCCGAAAATCTCGATATTCAACGCGGTTCGGTCACCGGAGGATTGAAAGCGCTTTCCGAGAAGGGGTACATCAATTATCAGCCGTACAGCTACATCACCCTGACGGAAAAGGGCAAACGGGTCGCCAAGGATATCGCCTACCGCCATCGCGTCATCCGGGACTTCCTTCTCAAAGTGCTGAACATCGACGAGGAGACCGCCGAGGAGACGGCCTGCAAAATGGAACACGCCATCGACGGACAGACCATCGAGCGGCTGGTCTGTTTCATCGAGTACATCTTCACCTGTCCCCGGGCGGGAAAGGACTGGATTCAATCCTTCCTGAACTTCTGCTCCACGGACAAGCGCGCCCGCGAAAACTGCGACTCCTGCATCGACAAGCTCAAATCCACCATCCAGTAACACCTTCCGCCGGAGGATCGGTTCGGCCTGCGACCGGCCTTCCGAAATCGATCGGCATATCGTCGACGCGGCATCCCAGACTGTAGGGATGGAAACGTGAAACGCAAGGTGTCGTCAGGCCGGCGCGAACCCGGTTTTTCTCCAGGGCAGCCATATTTGTGGAACGCACACTTCTTTTCTAATGATCCGCCCATGCAGACACGCCGGCCGCCGGGGCGGAGCCTCTAGCGCCAGTCGGATGCAGGCTCAGGAGAAATGGCATATACGGTTTGAGCGCCGGAATTGCCGTCATGGCCTCTTGTCCCTTCGGGACCCAGGCAACCCGTTGCCTGGGCTATCCGTTCATTGCCATGACGGATCGGTCTTTATGGGGTGGCATCGGCAACGCGTTGCCGGTGGCCCGGGTTTTTCGCTGCGTCGGTTTGAACTCATGGGAGGCGTTATGATATGGAACCGGGACTGGATTCATTTTTCGCGGGAGCAGCTCGAATGCGGTGGATATCCAACCTGTTCAACCCGGACTGGTGGCGTTTCGAATGGCGCTATTGGCGCGGGCGCACCCCCTGGGATACCCGGGTGACGCCTCCGGAGGTGGTGGCGTTCGCGACGGACGCCGAACCGGGGCGTGCCCTGGACCTCGGCTGCGGCACCGGGACCAATGCGGTCTACCTGGCCCAACGGGGATGGACCGTGACCGCAATCGACTTCTCGCCGATAGCCATCCGGACAGCCCGCCGCAGGGCGGCCGCGGCGAGACCGGCCATCGACTTTCGCATCGGCAGCGTCGCCGACCTCTCGTCCGTATCCGGCCCGTACGACCTCGCTCTCGATATCGGATGCCTTTTTTCCCTGGCCCGGGATGACCGCGGCCGGTATGCCGACGGCCTCAAGCGGCTCCTGCCGCCGGGAGCCCGCTATATGCTGTATGCCTGGCTGCCCCAGACGCGCAACGGCAAGCGGTGGGGAATCACCGAAGAGGCGGTGGAGGCGCTTCTGGGCGCCGATTTTCACCGGGACCGCATCGCCTACGGCAAGGACGGACCGGGACCCTCGGCCTGGTACTGGTTTACGCGCCATTGAAATCGACAGCGGATCATGAGAGTGTGGCACTCATGCAACCGATCCGAACCATCGTTCATGCAAGCCTCGTCATCGCCCTGGCCGCCGTGATGGCGGCCTGCGCACACGCGCCTTCAGGCGAGGGGCCGGGCGCACCGCCTGGAGACGGCTTCTACGACGGCGTCGTCGGATTCTACGCCGGAACGCTGAATCATCTCTCCGCCGTTCGCCGGGGAAGCTGCCCCATGCACCCCTCGTGCTCCCAATACAGCCGCCAGGCGGTCCGGCGGAACGGCCTGCTCCTGGGGTGGATCATGACCATGGACAGGCTGCTGCGCTGCGGCCGGGACGAATTGACGTACGCCCCCCTGGTATTCGCCGAAGGAACCTGGAAATACGATGATCCGGTGGAACGCAACGAATTATGGAACGCTCCGGCTCCCGCCTCCCATGCACACCGGCACGGGCACGCCTCCGCGCCGCCTCCGGACGTCGAAGCGATCTCCGCCGGGGAGATGGCGTCGGCCCTGCGGCACCCCGCCTATCGCATCGACCCTGCACCGGGGGAAGGGGCCGCCACGATAGACGATCAAATTTCCAATACCAGTCCCACCGGACAGTGATCGGAACCGAAGATATTGTTGTCGATGAAGGCGTCCCGGATCCATCCCTTTTCCACGATGTCCCGGGTGACGAAGAAGTAGTCGATGCGCCAGCCGGCATTGCGCTCGCGCGCCTTGAAGCGGTAGCTCCACCATGAGTATTTGACGGTGTCCGGATAAAGCGTGCGAAAGGTGTCCACGTAGCCGTCGTCCACGATCCTGTCGAGCCAGTCCCGCTCGATGCGCAGGAACCCGGACCGTTTTTCATTGGCCTTGGCATTCTTCAGGTCGATCTCGTTGTGGGCGGTATTGTAGTCCCCGCAGATCACCAGGCTGCGGCCCCGGTCCCTCAACCCGTTGGCGTAATCGAAAAACCACGCGTAGAAATCGAGCTTGTACTTCAGGCGATCGTCGCTCATCTGGCCGTTGGGAAAGTAAATGTTGAAAAAGACGAACTCGCCCAGATCCAGTTCGAGGATGCGCCCCTCGGTATCGAAGGGCT
>JASFHG010000615.1:0-3033 GCA_050123355.1 Planctomycetia bacterium | reverse complement strand
TCGGCTTCGGGTTCCGCTGCGGGTTCCTCGGCCTGTTGCACCTCGACGTGATCCAGGAGCGGCTACAACGAGAGTTCGACATCGGGCTGGTCATCTCGGCACCGTCGGTGCAGTACAAAATGACACTCAAAGATGGCACAAAAGTCGACGTGGACAACCCGTGCTACTGGCCCGACCCGATGATGATCGAGTCGGTCGAAGAGCCGTATATCAAAGCGTCGATTCTCACGCCCGAGGAGTATGTCGGCCCGGTGATGGATCTGTGCCGCGAGCACCGCTCGGACAGCCAGACGATGAACTACCTATGCGTCGGCCGAGTCGAGGTGATAAGCGAGATGCCGCTTGGCGAGGTTCTTTTCGACTTCTACGGCAAGCTCAAGACGATTACCCGCGGCTATGGGTCGTTTGACTACGAGCCGATCGACTACCGCGTGACCGACGTCGTGAAGGTCGACATTTTGGTCAACAAAGAGCCGGTCGACACGCTTTCGTACCTGGTTCATCGCGATAAAGCCCGGGCCAGGGCGCTGCACTACTGCGAGCAGCTTGCCGAGGCGATCCCCCGCCACCAATTCAAGATCCCGATCCAAGGCGCCATCGGCGGCACGATCATCGCCCGCTCGACGATCGCGGCCTACCGCAAAGACGTCACGGCCAAGTGCTACGGCGGCGATATAACGCGAAAAAAGAAGCTTCTGGAAAAGCAAAAGAAGGGCAAGGCCAAAATGAAACAAGTCGGCCAAGTCCAAATCCCCCAAAAAGCGTTTGTCGCCGTGCTTTGTGCGGATAATAAGAATTAACAGACACTAAATAGCACCACCAGACGGAACACTCTCATGCGTACTTGTGCAAAATGCGGATCCTGGATGCTTTGGAGCGGCAAGAAGGTCAATGGCATGTGGTTCTGCAATGACCTATGTGTCCAAGAAGGTATTCACCTCACTGTCGCCGATAAAGTGCCAGACACCATGGTTGAAGAGTATGCTCAGGAAGTGCATTCAGGAGCCTGCCCGCTTTGCAATCAACCAGGAACGATCGATGTGCATACCTCGCATAAGATTTGGTCGTTACTCACGGTCTCCTCGCTCAGTCGCAAATCAATCATCTGTTGTAATGGATGTGGTTTCAAGAAAAAAGCAGGCGATATCGCTTTTTGCCTCGTTTTTGGATGGTGGAGTATGACGGGAATTCTGCTAACGCCTTTTCAAGTATTTCGCAACCTTTTAGAATTTTTTAATTTACCCCACCCAGACTATCCCTCGGACCATCTCAAACAAATGCTGCGAGGGGAATTAGCAAAAGCGATGCTAAAAGCACAAAGCGAAACATCTTCTTAACATAGATCTAAAAAGTGGTCTCTTTATTTAACCACTCTCCATAATTCTCGCTCGTTTCGAGGATCGGGAGGGCGACGATTTGGGGGACGTCGTAGGGGTGTTCGCGTTGGATGAGGGTTTTGACCTGGTCGAATAAGGCGTGGCGGGTTTTGATCACGCAACGCCACTCGGGAGAGGTCTCGATTTTGCCTTGCCAGCGGTAGACACTTGTGATCGGGCCGCCGATCTGGACGCAGGCGGCCAGGCGGGCGTCGATTAGGGTGTCGGCGATCCGGCGGGCGTCCGCTTCGTTGGCCGTGGTCGTCGTGACTTGAATGAAGGGAGTGGACATCATTATAACTCCGTGACACGCAGTTTCTTATCCAAAATAGGGCACGCTTCGCGGCCCAATTTCGGCTTGGAATGTTAAACTCAATCCCCGAGTGAAAGCGTGCCGAGTGGGGAGTAGATCGGGCCGGCTTTGGTCAACTGGCTCGAAAAAACGATCACTTGATCCACCGGCGTGCGGCCTGCTCCGAAATCGGACTCTGCTTCCAGCATCTCGGCAAGTATCTCGACGTCCGGGCCAAGCTGTTTCACGCGGCCCAGCGTTAAATGCGGTTGAAAACGGCGACTCTCGAGTCGAAAACCGAGATTTTTCATCCCATGGTCGATCGCTTCCTGCAAAGCGACAATCTCGTCGGTCCCTTCGTCCGCCCCGAGCCAAATTGTCCGCGGCCGATGGATGTTGGGAAACGCGCCGACGCCTGCCATCTCCATGTCGAACGGCTTGATTTCTTTCACGGCCTCGGCAACCGCGTCGCAGATACGGCTCGTCTCGGTCAGCGAGACGTCGCCGAGAAACTTGAGCGTCAGGTGCATGCTCTCCGGCTCAACCCATTTGATCTCCGAGGAGGTCCGGCCCAATCGCTGGATCACTTCGCTCGCCTTGCTGCGAACTGCCGTATCGATTTCCACCGCAATAAACGTTCGGACCGTGTTTTTCATGGTTTTGGACTCTTATCAGAAGAAAATATATTCATTTTTAGCCGCCGAGCTTGCTCGTCGCTTGAAACGCCAAAAACGTTATTTCTTTGTTCTAAACGACGAGCAAGCTCGACGGCTAAATTTGTGTATTACCGCTAGCTGTTGATCCGCCGCTCGATCTCGGCCAGGCACGCTTCTTTCGGAATGCGGGTTTGTTCGAGCGTGTCGCGGTCGCGGATCGTCACGGTGCCGTCGGTCAGTGTCTGGCCGTCGACAGTGATGCAGAACGGGGTGCCGATCTCGTCCTGGCGTCGATAACGGCGGCCGACAGCCGACTTTTCATCGTAAAAGACGTTGAATCGGGTCTTCAACTCGCCATAAATCTCGCGGGCCACCTCGGGCATTCCGTCTTTTTTGACCAGCGGGAAGACGGCCGCTTTGTATGGTGCCAGGCGGGGATGAAACTTCATGTAAGTCCGCGTGGTCATCTTGCCCTTGTCGTCGGGGACCTCGTCCTCGCAGTAGGCCTCGCAGAGGAACGCGAGCGTCGCGCGATCGGCACCGGCCGACGGCTCGATCACGTGCGGGACGAACCGTTCTTTCGCTTCGGCGTCGAAGTAAGAAAGATCCTTGCCGCTGCCACGGTGCATCGGTTTCCCTTTTTCGTTCTTTTCGACAACCAGTTCATCCCCTTCGCGGACCAGTTTCCCTTCCATGTGGCTGCGGAGGT
>JASFHG010000614.1:0-3035 GCA_050123355.1 Planctomycetia bacterium | reverse complement strand
CTCCGGAAATTGTGGAATGAGATCGGGCGAGGTCTCGGCCCGTTTTGCTTTGTACGGTTCGTAAAGTTCATGCCGAAACGTTTTGCCGTGTAGATCGAACGCACAAAAGAGATAGTCGGGCCGATCCTTTTCGACGATCTCCATCACGTCGCGAGCAAATCCGAAAATGGCCGAGACCGGTCGACCGAGCGGGTCAGTCATTTCGGGCAGGGCGTGGAAGACCTGGTGGATGAGCGAGTGGGAATCGACGACAAACACCTTGCACCCGACCAGATCGTCCGGGGCAGGGGTCGCCTGCGTGTTAATGTGCGGGGTCTCGCTCCCGGTCGACACATCCGCTGTCGGTGGCGACGCTGGCTGAGGCGAGGAGGGTGTTTTTTTCTCTTCTTCCGGTTCCATCCCGGGCAGAAGGGGCTGTTGATCGGACATTTTTCGCGATTCGTTTTGATTTCGATATTGCAACGCACGTTTAGCCGACGAACATCGTTCGTCGTGTTTTCGCTGTAGCTTTATTGATCTCAATAAAACACGTCGGACGATGTCCGACGGCTAAACAAGAACCCATAATCGCTCATTTTACCCCATTTCGGATCAGAAAGAAAGCGGGCATTTTGCTCGGTTCCGGAAGAATCTCGGCCGCTAACAAATAAAAAAAGAAAAGCCAGATCTCACCTACGCATCCACGGAAAGATGATGCTCGATTTTCTCGAAGAGAATTTTTCGGGTCAGCGGTTTGGCAATGAAATCATCCATGCCGGCATCCTTGCAGTTTTGTTGGTCTTCGTCGGTCGTATTGGCCGTGACCGCGATAATCGGTATCGAGCCCTGTTCCGGATGCTCTTGTTCGATCTGGCGGATGATTCGAGTCGCTTCGAGACCATCCATCTCGGGCATTTGGATATCCATCAATATAAGATCGTAGTGATTGTTCTGGAAACACTCGACCGCCTCTTTTCCATTCTTGGCCAAATCGGAGGCATATCCGAGATGCTTCAGGTGGGCCATCAGGATCATCCAGTTGGCTTCATAATCTTCAACAACCAGCACCTTGGTCTTTTCCGGAGAATCCGGTTCGGTATCGGAACTGTCCTTTTCTTCGTGGGATGATGCCAGCATGCTGTCCGACACACCAACATCTGACAGCTTCAGGTTCGAGACCACCATCGGTGCAATCCACTCGGGCTCAGGACCGTGCGCCGAGGCAATACGCATCTCGATATCGAAAGAAAACGTACTCCCTTTGCCCGGTTCACTTGCAACACACACCTCGGTCCCCATCAGATTCAACAACCGTTGCGCGATACTCAAGCCCAAGCCTGTTCCGCTGTACTTTCGAGTATTCTTACTGTCGATCTGAGTGAAGTCGCGGAAAATCGCCTGCTGCTTGTCTTCGGGGATTCCGATGCCGGTATCTTCGACCGCAAATCGTAGATGGGAGTGAATATCGTCGCGGAACAAACACGTAATCTGTACGGTAACGCTACCCTCGTGAGTAAACTTGATGGCATTTTCGATCAGCTTCGCAAGCGCCTGACGCAGTCGTAAAGGGTCGCCAATCACACGAGAGGGTATTTTATCGCTGATCTGGATCGTCAGATTGATACCTTTCTTCAGCGCCGTCGATTCGAAGAAAGTAAAAAGGTCGTCGAGAATGGTTTTTAGGTTGAAAGGAATCGCTTCGATATGGACCTGTTCCGCTTCAATCTTGGAAAGGTCAAGGATGCTATTGACCAAACTCAAAAGTGCCTGGCTCTCGTGCAAGACTCCGACAAACGCTTCGTCCGACTCCACTTCCTCGTTCATGGCGAGTTCCGCCAAACCGATAATACCATTGATCGGCGTCCGCATTTCATGACTCATATTGGCCATAAACTGCGACTTCACGCGGTCTGCTTTTTCGGCAATTTCCTTGGCCTCGGTCAACTCGACCGTACGCGATTCGACCAACTGTTCGAGCAGACGGTTATGATCTTGAACCTGCTGTTCCAACAACTTCTGCTGGTTGATGTCTTGTACAATACTCAACACGTAAGGGTTGGGCCGATGCTGGTCCCGAATGATCGTCGAATTGATCCGCACCCAAATCGGATCCCTGTCCCGAGGCATATATTGAATCTCGAGGGTCGAAGAATCCGATTCCGATTGAAATAGCTCCTGAAGCATTTCGCGATAATTGTGGAGATAGACGTCCGGCACGATCTGCCTCAGGTCCATTTCCAAAAGTGATTCGTCCGGATACCCCACCAACTTGGAAAACGCCGGATTGACCAGCAGGAAATTACCGTAGAGACTCACGTGGGCCATCCCCAACGGTGACTGGTCGAAAATGATCCGATACTGCCGCTCGCTCTTCTTCAGATCGGCCTCGGCGATCGCTTTCTGACGTAGCGACTGGGTCATGGAGTTGAACGACTCGGCAAATTCGCCCAGAAAATCTACTTGCTGGCTGAAATCCCCTTGCGCAACCTGCTTCGTTTGCCAGGCCATGTGCTTCAGATTGGCATGCAACTGCTTCAAAGGAGAGGCCAAGGCATTCCGACGCGGTGTTTGGCAATCGAGCTGACCACTTCCGAGCGATTCGGCCAGTTGTTTGAGTTCGGTAAGCTTTTCACTCAATTCGTTGAAGCTCTCCACCAACCGCTGCTCTTCTTCCGTAAAAGGTGGACTCCCCTCCTCTCGGTCAAGCGAGATAGGCTCGACCGCTTGTCCATGTAACAATGCATCGATCTGTGCATGTATCAGTTGATGGATATGATTCTCAAGTGACATAAAATAACTTCAATGACGTGAAAATACTCCTCCAAGGCAACTTCATTTCCAAAGTTGCAACCTGCCACAATTGCTCTGACCCGACTTCAAATAACCAGGCAAGAATGTCAATAATCCCAGGGCTCCTGAAAAAGGCTTAAAAAACGCTCCTTTTATAAAAATAGGACATGAATCTTCGGTTCCCCCCATTCCCCCCGACAAGCAGCAGGAACTATATGAAAATAGGCAATCGACACCTGCATTTTTCGCACGCCCGTGAAAGACAG
>JASFHG010000613.1:0-3047 GCA_050123355.1 Planctomycetia bacterium | reverse complement strand
TAGTGACAAACGGACCGGAATATGGGCCCTATATAGGAGGCATGGCTGATGTGCCCCGATCGCCGTTCGTCGAGATGGCGTACCACTTCGGCATCCACCCCGCAACTTAGCATCATCAGGAACAGACGCCCTTTTGCCCGCCCGAGATCGATACACTGTTTTCGACCGGTAAGGATCACTTCCGCCAGCGGTTCCGGTAATCGGGGCCATCCCACATGGCGAACCAAGAGGTTTTCTGTCCCGGCCGCCAAGATCACGAGCGGCACCTCCGGCGTGATCCGATTGGCCAGCTCGGTTGCGGTTCCGTCACCACCGACTCCAACTAAAGCGTGTAGACTACCTGTTTTCGCAAGTTGGCATGCTTCGGTCTCGATTTTTTCGAGGTCGGTTTCAATTCGGGCCACCAGGCCATGCTCGGAAAGGATCTCGACGAGCCGCTCGGCCCGAGTTCGTGAGCAGCCGCGTCCGGCCTTCGGATTGACCGAAACGATGACGTGTTGGCCGGCAAGCGATTCACGCGGATCGGGGTCGTTGGTTTGATTTACGGAGTTTTCCACTACGTTATTACGCAACCTTGGGGGAAAGGGTTCAAAAAAACTTTTGCCTTAAAGTGAGTGCCACGAGGTCAGCTTGGTTTTTAGCATAAATGGTCGAATTTTTCGAGTCGACTATTTATTTTCCCTGGTGCCGTAGCACTACCCAAGTGGTTTTGGGAAGGATGGTTGAATTTTCCGAGTCGACTATTTATTCCCTGAGCCCTGGTGCGGTAGCACCGATCAAAAAAATCCGAGGTCGCCTGCGGGTAATCGGCCTCCCCCGACGCAGGCGGCCATCGGATGTTACTCGGAGTGGGGTGTGGAGTATGAAAAAAGGGCCATGTTTTAAGACACCACATCGGATTGCAACAGTTGTTTTGAAATGCGGCAGACACAATTCGAGCTTTTGGCAGGCCAAATCGGGCGTTGCATAAAAAACCAAAAGACTCAAGTCATTTAATGAAGGTGGTTTAAGAGAAAAGAAAACAAAAAGGGAGCCTTGGCTCCAGAATTGGCACAGTAGTTGCATCCATAAGTTGGTGTCAGATCGATATCTTCGATTTGACCCAACTTTACTGGCCCGTGGGGCCCCTGACGGATTTTTGATCGAACAGTTACCTTGCCCTTGGCTGCTCGAGAGCCACTGTGGATGTGGCCCGTCAGAGGCCCCCATTTTATATTTTTTGTTTTTCGACGGTGGAACGTCGGCAGATTTGCCGGCATTTATCAAAAAGTGTTCCGCAGGATATTAGCGGGGGGATAGGATGGCCTATCCCCCCGTTTGGATTTCTTGGCAGGTTTTTCTCGCTTGCATTTGTTAGTTCAGCCGCTTGTGGCCGGTAGCTTTACGAACCAGCCGCAGGCGGCCGGGCTAACTTCTTCTCTTCAAAAAAGCTACACTATGTAAAGTAGTAAATTCACCCCCCCTTTCTAGCACATGGCCAAGTCTTATTATCCCAATGAAGCGTCGCGGTTGCGGCGGGATGTCCTTCGACGTGTCGCACGGTGGCATTATGCCGGCATGGACCTCGAGCAGATCGATCGTCTGCCGAGCGAGATTATCCCTCGCGGGAAGCCGAGGTATCGCTGCTGTATTTATGCCGAGCGTGAGATCGTCAAGCATCGGATCATCGCGGCGTTCGGTTTTTCGGTCGAGGCGATAGAAGACGAGTTCCGCCCGTTGAGCTCTTATGCTGTCGAAGCGCTTCAGCGTACTTCACCGCCGGAGACACCTCAACTGACCGTGCTCGACATGGCGTGCGATAATTGTGTCCGGACGGAGTACAGCATCACCGACGCTTGTCATGGTTGTTTGGCTCGGCCTTGTGTGGTGAACTGTCCGAAAGATTGTATCTCAATCCAAGGCCGGCGTGCGGTGATCGACAACGACCAGTGTATCAACTGTGGCAAGTGTCAGAAGGTCTGTCCGTACCACGCGGTTATTAAGATGGTGATCCCTTGTGAAGAGGCCTGTCCGGTCGGAGCGATCTATCGTGATGCGGAAGGGAACCAGCGGATTGCTGAAGGGAAGTGTATCTCGTGCGGTCGATGTTTGCGAGCCTGTCCTTTTGGCGCGATCATGGATAAGTCACAAATGATTGACGTGTTGCAGGTGCTTTGTTCCGAGCGGTCGGTCGTGGCGATGTGCGCGCCGTCGATCGTGGGCCAGTTCGACGACGATTGGCGCAAGGTCGTCTCGGCGCTTAAGGCGGTCGGTTTTACACGAGTGGTCGAGGTCGCTTCGGGAGCCGATCAAACATGTCGCGAAGAGGCGGCCGAGTTTGAGCACCGGGTTGTCGAGCAGGGCCAAGAGTTCATGACTACCTCTTGCTGCCCGGCCTATATCGAGGCGGTCGACAAGCACCTGCCCGAGCTGGCCCCGTTCGTTTCGAAGACCCCGACGCCGATGCATATGACGGCCCAGGCAATTCGCAAGTCCATGCCCGAGGCCGTAACGGTTTTTCTCGGTCCATGCGTGGCGAAGCGACACGAAGGGCTTAGCGATCCGATGGTTGACTATGTTTTGACGTTCGAAGAGGTCGGTGCGATGTTCGCCGCGGCCGACGTGGAAGTTTCGTCGATGGAGATGGACCCGATCGAAGAGGTGGCCGGCCCGGAAGGTCGTGGCTTTGCGGTGACGGGCGGTCCGTCCGGGGCGATTTGCTCGATTTTAGGCAAGAAAGAATGCGATCGGGAAGCGACCGTGCAGCCGGTCGTGGTTGATGGCCTGTCTCTGCAAGGGGTCAAGCAACTCCGTGCGTTTGCGACACGGGGTACCTGCCCGGGCAACTTGGTTGAAGTGGTCGCTTGTGAAGGTGGCTGCGTCGGTGGTCCGGCGGTTTACAATAATCCTCGCAAGACGACGGCCGCCGTGAAGCGGTTCGCCGACGCGAGTTCTAATGAGCCAAGGTAGATGGTTTTTCCAAAAACCCGAAATAGGTTCTGCTGTGCAGTCCCAATTTCGGCTTGGATTACGGTTTTTGGGGATCCTGTGTTTCTTTTGACTTCTCT
>JASFHG010000612.1:0-3048 GCA_050123355.1 Planctomycetia bacterium | reverse complement strand
ATTATTAGTAAACAAAGCAGAAAACCAATAACGCTGAGTACTACGATGAGTTCGATAAAAGTGATCCCTTGCCTTGAAGAACGTAGCATGATGTGTCTCCGATTGTGAGTAATGAAAAACGGTTTTTAGTCCTGTGTGGAAGTTGGCTCGCCTCCGTTTCGGGTGATCAGACGCATATAGAGATCTGGGGAAATCTCTTTCGTAAATGCGTGGATGCTTCCGTCGGCGAACAGATGGTGAACGACCCCCGGGTGATCGCTGCTCGGGCCGTAGGTCCATTTGGCGATGCTTTCGAACGGTTTTTCTTTGTTGCAGTAATATTGATTTTTGTCGGGGTCGCCATAATTCAGAGCGACCGTTGCATTGACCGGTATGCCGTATCCTCCGTCGGACGCGAATTTTTCGAAGCCGTCTACCGTTTTGAGTCCCACGACGCCGGCGGTGGCTCCCTCGTACCAGGCCGAGTAGGTTGGCTCCTTGGTCTCGCAGACGATCGCGGTGTTCGACTCACCATCTTTCAGGTCCTCGGGACTCGTCTTCGAGCCGGGGTAGATGACGCCGTTGGGATGCTGGTCGCCGCCGGCCCAGAGGGATTCTTCGGTCCCTGCCAGGCTGGCAAAATGCGTGGCCGACAGGGCCACATAGCTCGTCGCGGCCGGGGTGGTGTCGATGTCGCCTACGTAGTTGATCGTGTCCGGGTAAGGAGAATTTTGGATTCTATCGCTATCAATAGCACGGCTTGGGCAGAGGTAGGTATCGACCGCCGTTGACCAAACTAGCTGATTGCATTTTTTATTGACATTATTCGGGTCATTGGGGTTGGCGAGGACTTCGGCATGGTCGGAGCTCCAGGGTCCGGCATTGCCGTTGCCCCACGGACCGCTCTTAATCTCAAACCGTTTATACATACAGTTTTCCTCGATGTATGGCAGGATCGCGGCTTGCCATGAATGGCCGGTGTCATTGCTTCCGATTTCCGCCGAGTCCCAAGCTTTGGTTGACGAGCCGGGGAAATGTCGCCGAGCGTGGGTGAAATTTTGCAGTCCGAGGCCGATTTGCTTCATTTTGTTTACGCAGGCGGAACGGCGAGCCACTTCGCGACTTTTGCCGATCCATATTATCAGCAAGACAAGCAGAAAGCCAAGCACGGCGAGTATCACCATGACTCCGATAAAAGTAATCCCTCTTCTTGAAGAGCGTAACATGACATGCCTCCGGATCATGAATGGTGAAAATTTGATAAATGGTGGAGTTTTGTGGTTCAGGAAATTTCCGGTTAGCCCGGCTGCCTGCGGTCGGTTTTTCGGAGAAAAATCTTGTCGCAGGCAACCGAGTCAACCATACACAAAATAGCGATCGCTGTACAGGGGCTAATCGTCCAACCAAACCGGCTCGCCGCCGTCTCGGGTGATTATGGATGAGTAAGTTTTCCGGTCAATGTTTTGGTGAATTGAGTGGACGCTTCCATCGCCAAACAGGTGTAAAACGAAGCCCGGGTGATCGCTGCTCGGACCATATTTCCAGCCGGGCAGGCCGATCAACTTGCCGTAGCCGGTCTGGTTGAGTGTGGTTCTGGCGTTGGAAGGGTACATGTAATTTGCGTCTGGGTTTGTCGGTTCATAGGTGATGGTTTCGCCGACGGTCTTTGGCATGAGGCCAACGACGCCCGCGGTGGTCGCTTCAAACCAAGCGCAGTAGCGAGGTTCTTTTGTCTCACAAACGATGGCCGTGTTGGACGAACCGTCTCTGATGTTTCTGAAACTGGTCTTCGAACCGGGATACATGACGCCGTTCGGATGTTGGTGGCCGCCTGCGGATAAAGCGTCATCATCATTATACAGCAGACTTTCCACATGTGTTGCCGAAAGGGCCACATAGCTTGTGGCGGCCGGGAGAGCATGGCATGGCAAATCATCAGAATTATAAGGGCCGGGTGTAATGACCAGGTCCGTATCGATGTCACGATCTGGGCAAAGAAAAGTATCGACCACGGTATGCCAAACCAGCGGATGGCATGTTTCTTCGATGTGGTCGGGATCATTGGGATTTTTATAGACAGCCGGATCACCCACGGCCCAAGGATTTTTTTCAAGATCGAGCCGTTTGTATAGATTTTCTTCTTCAATATATGGCAGAATCATGGTTTGCCAGGAGTAGCCGGCTTCGTTGGTCGGTAAAGAAGCAGGGAAAGTCGTAAACTTTTTACTCGACGACCCGGGAAAATGTTTCCGAGCATTGGCAAAATTTTGTAACCCGAGGCCGATCTGCTTCAGCTTGTTCGTGCAGTGGTTACGACGAGCCGCTTCGCGAGCACCACCTCCTGGTCCTTCGACCCATATTAAAAACAGGATGAAAAGAAAACCGAGGACGCCGAGCGTTACCACAACTTCGATAAAGGTAATCCCGCGTCTTGAAGAACGTAACATGATATGTCTCCGGATAATGAATGATGAAAAACATGATATATGATGGAGCTTTCTGGTTCGGAAAATTTCTGGTTAGCCCGTCCGCCTGCGGGCGGAAATGCTTAAAAATCCCGTCGCAGGCGACGGGGCTAACGAATGAAAAACGTTTTATTCATCTAAGGAAACCGGCTCGCCGCCGTCTCGGGTGATCAGGGAGCCATAGGCCTCGGGGGCGATGCTGTTGTTAAAGGAACGGACGCTGCCGTCTCCGAATAGGTGTAGCACGACGCCCGGGTGATCGCTGCTTGGGCCATACTCCCAGCCGGGGATGAGTCCGGCGCCCGTTTTATTGATGGCGGTTTCACCGGAAGTGATCACGTTGTAAGCATCCGTTTCCGAGTCAGGTGGTAGACCAAATTCGGGCGTTCCCAGGAACCCGACAACGCCGGCCGTTTGGGCACTGAACCAAGCACTATATTTGGGCTCTTTCGTTTCGCAAACAATGACCGTATTGGAGGAGCCGTCTTTCAGGTTTCGGAAGCTGGTCTTCGAACCTGGGTACATAACACCGTTCGGATGTTGGTGGCCACTTTCTCCGGCAGCGGCGGTTCCCTCGAAGCTTGCTCGGTGTGTGGCCGAGAGG
>JASFHG010000611.1:0-3050 GCA_050123355.1 Planctomycetia bacterium | reverse complement strand
TCTTGCTCGCGTGGGGAACGAAGTAATCCTGGCCGGTGACGTGCTGGCCCAAGTTGCGTTCGGGATGCTTGGTCAGTCGGAGGAACCGATCCCCGACGAACTTCGGGACGAGGTTTTTCAGCAGGTGCTGGGCGGACTGATCGACACGAAGTTGATCTATGCCGACATGGTCCGTGCCGTGCCGGAGGAAGGGCTTGCCCAGTTCAGAAAGCAGATGGCAGGCAACTTCAACGAAGACAAAGAGCAGGGTCTTCCCGCGTTGATGAAACGGGCCAAGGTCAAGACGCGAGATGAGCTCGAGAAGAAGCTTCAGATTTTCGGCTCGTCGCTGGAGGCTCAAAAGCGGCTCTATTTCGAAAAGATGGCGGCCCGTTATTGGTTGACTCAGGAGGCCAAGACGAACGAGCCGATCACGCACGAAGAGATGCTCGCCTATTATTACGATCATGTGGCCGACTATGAGCACAAGCCTCGCGCGAAGTGGGAGCAGGTGAGCATCCGCTTCGAGAACCATGCCAACAAGCAAGAGGCCTATCAACTGATCGCCCAGGCGGGCAACAAGATCATGCAGGGGCTTCCGTTCGCGACGGTTGCACGTCAGCATTCCGAAGGGGCCTTTGCAAACGAGGGTGGCCGGCGCGACTGGACCGACAAAGGGAGCTTGGTTTCGGAAAAGCTCGACGCGGTCCTGTTTGCCTTGCCGGTCGGAAGCCTCAGCCGGATCATCGAGGACGACAAGGGTTTCCACATTATCCGTGTTGTCCAACGGCAAGAAGCCTATCGGACTCCCTTCCAGGAAACCCAGGAGAAAATCAAGGAAACTTTGATGAACGAGCGGTTTCGTGACCGAGTCGGTAAATATCTGGATCGTCTGAAGAAAGAGACGATGGTCTGGACGGTGTACGACGAACAAAAAGAGTCGCAGCAAAACGTTGCCGAGACCCCGGGCACGAATCCGAGAAGATAGAACGAAGACGAAATGGCTGAAGATTTAAAACAGTATTGCTTAGAGACCGCACAGCGAGCCAAGCAGGCCTCCGCCAAGCTGGCCCAGGTGACCGGTGCGCAGAAGCAGGCATGGCTTCGCGATTGTGCCAAGATGCTTCGCGAGCGTGCGGCCGAGATTATCACGGCCAACAAAAAAGATGTCGCCGACGCGCCCGCCTATGGCTTGAGTGAGGCACAGATCGACCGGTTGCGTCTCGATCAAGATCGGATCGAGGGGATCGTTCGTGCCCTGTTGGAAATCAGCATGTTCCCCGACCCGATCGGGCAGGTGATCGAGTCGTCGATCCGTCCGAACGGCCTCGAGGTTCAAAAAGTACGTGTTCCGCTGGGGGTGGTTTTTTTCATTTATGAATCGCGTCCGAACGTGACCGCGGACGCGGCCGCCCTTTGTGTGAAAAGTGGTAACGCCGTCATCCTTCGTGGTGGCAAGGAAGCGATCCAGTCGAGCATGGCCATCGCACGGATCATGTCGGAGGCGGCCGAAGCCAACGGCCTGCCGGCCGACGCGGTCCAGTTGGTCTCGACGACCGATCGAGACGCGGTGGGGCACTTCCTCAGCCTGCCGGAGTATATCGATGTGGCGATCCCTCGTGGCGGCGAGGGGCTTATTCGTCGCGTTTCGGCCGAGGCAAAGATGCCGGTCATCAAGCACTATGCGGGCAACTGCCACGTTTATCTCGATCGAGCGGCCGATCCCGAACTGGCCGTTGCATTGACCGTCAACGCCAAGTGCCAGCGGATGGGTGTTTGCAACGCGGCCGAGTCGCTGGTCGTGCATCGTGACGTTGCCAAGTCGCTTCTGCCGAAGGTGGCGGCGGCCCTGGTCGAGAACGGGGTCGAGTTGCGAGCGGACGCCGAGGCGAAAGCGTTTTTGCCCGAGGCGGTCGACGCCATCGAAGAGGATTATGTCACCGAGTACCTCGGCCCGACGATCTCGGTGACGGTCGTCGACTCGCTTGACGCGGCGATCGAGCATATCAATCGCCATTGTTCGGGCCACACCGAAGCGATCGTAACCCGCGACCTCGACACGGCCCGCGAGTTTGCCACGCGGATCGACAGCTCGGCGGTGATGATCAATGCGAGTACCCGCTTCAACGACGGCGGCGAGTTCGGTCTGGGAGCCGAGATCGGGATCAGCACCGACAAGTTTCACGCTCGTGGCCCGTGCGGGATCAACGAGCTTACCAGTTACAAATATATTTGTTACGGCACCGGCCAATTACGAAGTTAGTTCGAACCTAGTTTCATAAAAAGTGTAAAGTTATGAGCGACGAAGTACTGAGCCAAGCTGAGGTGGAAAGTCTGCTCAGCGCGATGGTCTCCAGCGGGGACGCCGCGGCTGTCCAGGCGGCGACCGCAACGGCCCCGGAAATCTCGTTGGAGAATGTTGCGCCGAGCATGACCGTTGCGGCCAAGGCAAAGGCCAAGCGGCAACGTAACGAAAAGGTCACGCCTTACGACTTCAAGCGTCCCGAGCGTGTCGGTAAGGAACAGATGCGGGCGTTGCAGACGTTGCACGAAGGTTTCAGCCGTAACTTTGCCGCCGGGCTTTCCGCCATGCTCCGAAGCATGGTCGAAGTCAAGCTGACCAGCGTCGACCAGTTGACCTATAGCGAATTTGTTTTCAGTCTGGAAAATCCGACCTGCTTCAACCTGCTCAGTGCCGAGCCGCTTGAAGGAAGTTTTATCTTGGACATGAGTCCCTCGGTGCTGTATCCGCTGATCGACCGTTTGCTCGGCGGCGGTCACGAAGGAAATATCGTTGCACGGCGTCCGTTGACCGAGATTGAACTGCGGCTGGTCAGTCGGATCACCAATCTGTTCAACGAAGAGCTGCAGCGTGCGTGGGAAAACGTGCTTCCGCTTAAGCTCAAGATCGAACGAGTGGAGAGCAACCCTCAGCTTGTCCAGATCGTGCCGCCGAACGAAGTGGTCGTCTTGATCAGTTTCGAGTTGACCCTTGGCGACGTGCGCGGGATGTTCAACCTTTGTATCCCGTTCAACTCGTTGGAGCAGGTCAGCGGTAATCTTTCTGCCAA
>JASFHG010000610.1:0-3051 GCA_050123355.1 Planctomycetia bacterium | reverse complement strand
CTCATGTTCGGCTACGCCTGTGACGACACCGAAGAGTTGATGCCGCTGCCGATCGCTCTTTCACACCGCATCATCAACCGCATCACCGAAGCTCGCGAGCAGGGCGAAGTCGACTGGCTACGACCTGACAGCAAGTCGCAAGTCACGGTCGAATATCACGACCACAAACCGGCACGGATCGATACGGTCGTCGTCTCGACCCAACACGCGCCAGGCGTCAGTCACGACGAAATCGAAGAATACGTGATCGAAAACATCGTCAAGCCGGTCCTTCCGCCGGAACTGTTGACCGAGTGCATCACCTATCATATCAACCCGACCGGTCAGTTTGTCGTGGGCGGGCCGCACGGTGACTGTGGTCTGACGGGCCGCAAGATTATCGTCGATACCTACGGCGGTTGGGCACGTCACGGTGGTGGCGCGTTCAGCGGAAAAGATCCCACCAAGGTCGACCGGAGTGCCGCGTATATGGCCCGACATATCGCCAAGAACATCGTCGCCGCCGGACTGGCTCGACGCTGCGAAGTGCAACTGGCCTACGCGATCGGCGTCTCCGATCCGGTCAGTGTTTTGGTCGATACCGAAGGAACCGGAACTATCGAGGACGAGCAGCTTTGCGAGGTCGTCAAACAGTTGTTCCCGCTCAAGCCGGGCGACATCATCAAGTACCTCGACCTAAAACGTCCGATCTATCGCAAGACCGCGTCCGGTGGACATTTTGGTCGAAACGATCCCGACTTCGTTTGGGAACAAACCCATCGCGTCGACGAACTGAAAAACGCCGTCAGCGCCGAAGCCGTCGGCAGCTAGTACGCGATCACATAAATCAAGTTTAATCAAATTTAGCCGTCGAGCTTGCTCGTCGTTTTGGAACCTGTGGTAAGTTTTTTCCACTTCAAAACGCCAAACAAAGCTCGGCGGCTAAATTCTTGTAAGATACGCAATGACCAACTCCAAAGACTCTCGCTCACGACTGTATGAAATTCGGGTAATCCGGATCGCCACTTCCGCCATGGCCGGGCTGCTCGTCGCGATTGCGGTGACCACCTTTTGGCGTCGACATGTCGGTGCGTTCGAGATCCCTCTCCCGACCTCGCTGTTTCTCACGATCGGCGTTTTGATCATCTGCCCGACCGTCCTTCTGCGTCACTGGTGGCGGCATGCAACCCGATCTTGTGTGCCAAAAGTCCCAATGGTCGAAACCGTTTGGACTTTGTATACTCCGACCGTTTCGCTCCTGACGATCTTGGTCACGATCAGTGTGCCGGGGACTTCGCCGACTGGAATCGCCCTTGTCGGAACCCTTTTTCTCTTCGGGGAACTGACCCTCTATCGACCGCAAAAAAAACCGGCCGGTGGTCTCTCGGACAAGACGGTCGAGGCGATTACCCAAGCGATCATGGAAAACGAAGAACGGCAGATGCTGGAGAACGAAGAAATGGAACCAGAATCAAAACAGGAGCTCGCTCCGGCCGGTAAAATAGAATCGCAGCCGGAAGACGGGGTGTCGCAGCAGTTGACCCGGTGCCGGACGGAAGACGGTCGCGACTGTCTGCGTGGTTGGCTCCGCGTCGAGATCCCCGCCGGGCTGCGTGCCCAAAACGTCCATCTCGCGTTCTGCCCCGCGTTTGAAACTTCGCCGACGATCGACGTCCAGACCGAAGGGGACGGCCCGAAAAACCGAATCAAGACGGTCCAATGCCTCCCGTACGGCGTCCACCTCGAAGTCAAACTCACTCACCCCAGCCCAACCGACGAAACCCTCACACTCCGCTTCCAAGCGGTAGGAGAGTGAGAAAGCAGCAGCTTTGTCTGTTAACCGTTCGAGGCAAAAATATATGCCCGCGAGGTGTCGATATCGTAATAGATATACTTCCCGACATCAGAATCAGGTGGATAGGTAGAACAAAAGTATCCGTTGTGAATCTCTGCAAGATCCGGTGATTTGTGATCCGTGAAAAATTTTGTCGTATAGGCCGTTCTAGGACTAAGTTCCACCGTATACAGAGAAACATCCTCCGGCAAGTCCGGCTGTGGTTCTATATTTTCCATACGATCCTTGGTGACAAATCGTTCCATTTTCCATCCATTCTTTGCAGCCCAAGCGAGAAATGTTTTTTCGTCGATCTTGAAATCGGCAACACTGCTCCCACCAAAATGATTGTGATAATAGTTTACCTCGGTCGCTCCAGATGGTACCTTGAAAGCAAACAAATGCTTATTGGCCTCTTCAACCGAAACATCTGTTCCGGAATAGGTGTAGACAGCGACGATATTCTGCAGATTCATTATAAAAATAATAAATACGACAAAGAAAGTGATCATAGCCCCTGCACATCCCCACACTTTGTGGGAGCGTCGTGTCAAATAGGCGATGACCAACCATACTAAAACGGCGGCAAATGTGCTTATAAAAAGGAAAGATATCAACAATCCCATAAGAACACCTCTAAACTATCCCTCGGGGGTTGATAACCATATTATTATTAAAGTGAACGTGATTATAGGAAAAGCGATTATCATGCTCAAAACAGCATATAACTTACAATATACAGAACGTCGTGTTGTATAGTAAACAAGCAAACCGATCAGAAGTGAAGATGCTGATACTATAGACCAAAAAAATGCGGGGTCCATCGGAAACCTCCCGGTCGATCGACCGTAATAATTCCTCAATATACGGCCGCTTCGGCGACGCGGTCGTCGAGGTTGGGACGGAAAATGGTCAACAGCAGCAGCGGCAGGAACCAGCCCATGTGATAGATGCCGGTGCCGGGGTCGTACCAAAACATGATCGCAATCATGACGGCCGTTGTGCCGCTGAGCAGCATGCCCAGGTTCTTTTGTGACGGCCAAATGAACATGCTGAAGCAGCCGACCAAAAAAGCGACAATCACGGGTATCCGATAGATCGGTTCGTGGAAACTCCAAAAGCCGGAGGAGGTCTTCATCGAGAACACGTTCGCGCCGAACATCGCTTTGAGATGGACCATGAAGGAAGCGAAATCGCTCGATATAAAAACCAGCGAGCCACAGAGCAGGACAATCGGA
>JASFHG010000609.1:0-3053 GCA_050123355.1 Planctomycetia bacterium | reverse complement strand
ACTTCAACAAACATTCACTCCACCTGGAGCCGCCACACCGTAAAATTTACCAAACCCGTCGAGCTAAGTTCGACAGACTGTTAGCCGCGTGGGTTTATCCCCGCGATTTAACGGTTCCATCATCAACACGGGAGATTTTTCTCGCTTGGTAAGTTTTTTGGGAAAAATTCCCCTGATACTGCTATCCAACGTTAAAGCGCGGAGCAAGCTCAGCGGCTAACGAACGTGCACACGGTCAGCACGCCAACACTCATGAACGGCCGCGCGATTGGCTAACAAAAACCGTATCCGCGTTGTCGGAAAACAAAAGTTTTGGTAAAACTGCCCCCATGAATGAGGGAAAGAAACGTGTCATCGCGATCACCGAAGGGCCGAACCACGTCTGTGCGCGGTACCGGATCGTGCCGTTCGGCTGGGCATTGGCCGAGCGTGGGTGGGAGCTGACCGTCGAGCCTATCCAGAAATCGCTCCCCCGACGGTTGGCTCAAATCGCCGCGGTCCGCCACTTCGACGCGGTCATTCTCCAGCGAAAACTGCTGCCGATCTGGCAGTTGCTCCTCCTGCGACGGGCGGCCAAGCGGCTGATCTACGACATCGACGACGCCCTGTTCCAGCGGGATAGCTATTCTTCCCGCCCGCCGGAGAGCCGAGTGCGGTTGGCCCGATTTTGGACGACCGTCTACGCGGCCGACCAAGTTTTGACCGGCAACGACTACCTGCGACAACGAGTCACCAACTACATCGAGCCGGATCGGGCCGTCACGATCCCGACCTGCGTCGAGCCGGACCGATATCAAGTCGCCTTCGAGCAAGATGCACCGATCGCCGATCGGTCGACCGTCCGAGCCGCGTGGATCGGGTCGAAAAGCACCGTCCGCTCGCTGGTCGAAGCGTCCGAGTTATTCAAGACCGTCGCACATCGCGTGCCCGGCTTCCGACTTCGGATGATCTGCGACCATTTCCCCACGCTGCCCGGCGTCCAAACCGAGTCATGCCCCTGGTCCGAAGCGACCGAAGCGACCGACCTGGCAAGTGCTGATTTCGGTGTGAGCATCCTGCCCGACGATAGCTGGAGCCGCGGGAAATGTGGCCTGAAAGTGCTCCAATACATGGCGGCCGGTCTGCCGGTCGTCGCCAACCCGGTCGGCGTACACTGTGAGATGATCCACGACGGCCAAACCGGCTTCCTCGCCTCCACGCCCGCCGAATGGTCCGCCGCCATCCAGCGCCTCGCCTCCGACCCAACCCTCCGCCACCAAATGGGCCGCACCGCTCGCCGCACGGTCGAAGAAAACTACTCCATAAAGAAATGGAACCCCCTCTTTGCCGATTGTGTAACCGGTCAACACGTAGGGTGCGTCAAGACGCACCTCCAAGAAGAATCGCTCAAGAGCCCTACCGCAAAGCACCTCTGCGAAACTCACTAACGCCCGTTAGCCGTCGCACTCGTGCGACGCAATAAAAACGCTTCACAAGTGAAGCGGCTAACTTCATTGTCGTTTCCGCCGTGCGTAGATCAGAACCCCTCCCAGCAGCGTCACCAGCAGAACCACCGTGCTCGGTTCGGGCACGGCCGTGCTGTTAGTACCGGCCTGCCAGTTACCTGCAAGGATCGTGGCGTCGGAGGCATCGATCTTTCCATCGCGGTTGAAATCGCCCATCGACCAGGTGACGACCAGTAAATAATCTGACCCAAAACTTGTCGGCCCGCTTTTGTGACTAATTCTTCAGAAAAATCCTATTGTGGGTACAAAGTTCCCCTGTCCCTCAATTTTCATAAACATTCAAGCCAAACCATAAGCATGACGGAAGCAAGTCAAAAGCGTGTTTAATCCAAGTACCCCCAACCTACCGATTTTCACTGAAAAATCAACCATTTTCCCTGTTTTTTCAAAAAATAGGCGGACACATAAGCCTACCGGTTCGTAAAAACTCATTTTGCTGCATGAAGACGTACCCTACTAGAGAATTTTTGCCGATCTTTCTATAATGCGAGTTTCGCGCAAAATGGGGGGTAGACTTGTAGGTCAGGGCTTGCCCTGACGCAAATCCCGCTTATGTCAGGGCAAGCCCTGACCTACTACAGCACGGTTTTTTATGGTTGAGTATCGTGAATTTCGGAACGCGGATCCGCCGGCTTTGGTCGAGATCTGGCAGAATTCGGGCAGGCAGCCCGGGTTGTTCCAACCGGTCACGACCAGCCTGTTTGAAGAGCTGATCTTCAGCCGCCTCTATTTCGAGCGTGAAGGGATCCGGATCGCCTGGGACGGCAATCGGCCGCTCGGTTTCGCGCACGCCGGTTTCGGTCCGACGGAAGATCAGTCCTATTTCTCGACCGAGCTGGGAACCACCTATCAGATTCGTGTCCGATCCGACTGCGAAAATCCCGAGCAGGTCGCCGACCAGCTTTTGACCCAGTGCGAAGAATATCTCGTCTCGCGTGGCGCGAAAGTGCTCTACGGCGGTGGAATCCAGCCGCTGAACGCTTTCTATTGGGGACTGTACGGCGGTAGCGAGCTGCCCGGCATCCTCCAAGGCGACCAGATCGCACGATCCGCGTTCGAATCGCACGGCTACAAGGCGATCGATCACACAGTCGGATTCTCCGGCGAGCTTCGTTCAGTCGCGCCACCCATGACTCGCGGGCTGATGCAGCATCGCCGCAAGATGACGGTCCACAAGAAAGAGGACCTGGCCACAAACAGCTGGTGGGAAGCGTCGACGAAAGGCTGTTTCCAACTCTCGCGGTTCGAGCTCCAGCCACGCGGCGGGGGCGACCCTCTCGGCTTTGCGCTGGTCCGCGAAATGCGATTTGCAGAAAACCATTGGACGACCACCCCGAGTGCCGGCCTGATCGAGCTGGAAATCGAAGAAGGACATCGCCGCCAGGGGCTGGTCACGTACCTGCTGAGCGAAGTATTTCACGACCTGGGCCGCCACCGGATCCACCAACTGGAAGTCCAGACCATGGAGCATAACTCGGCCGCCGTCTCGCTTTACGAAAAGCTCGGTTTCACAAAGGCCGATCGGGGTATCGTTTATCGAAAATCGTA
>JASFHG010000608.1:0-3057 GCA_050123355.1 Planctomycetia bacterium | reverse complement strand
AACGGCAAGATCAACGTCCGCCAACTGTGCATGGGCTTTCCTTTTTCGTCTGCCACAAACGCAGGCGGGAAGCGGTGATAATCATTCTCGTAATTCAACAACGCGAGCCCAAGCTGCTTCAAGTTGCTTTGACAGGCTGCCCGTTGTGCACTCTCTCGAGCCTGCTGCATGGCAGGAAGCAGCAGGGCGGCCAAAATCACGACGATGATAAAAACGACAAAGAAATCACGCCACAACCATTTCCCTCGCACTCGGAAGAACCGTGATACGCCAAACGCCAACGCGGCAAAGAACCCCCAAACCGCATATCGCGACGCCTCATCACCCCATGCCCCCAAAAAGAACTCGCACACACCAAAGATAATCAGCACGCCGATCATCCAGGGAGCATATAATTGGCGCAAAGAAATTTCCGAAGCCGTCGTTTCGGCCTCTTGGACCACGTTCGTGTCGTCCATGCTTGCCTCCTTTTAGAAAAGTTGTTCCGTTTCGCTATTCACTCCCTATTCAAGCCGATTTTGAGCTTTAGCTCAAAGTCGGATCCGACCCTCTGCAAGCAGAGGATCAGCTTGGAGTGGAATCATGATTAGACAAGTCTCAAGCCAACGCTAATCTTTATCTTTTTTACCTTTCTCCTTTTTCTCTTTTTCCGCAGAAGGTTTACGGATCGGTCGATCTCGGCCGGGACCGCCACGATGTTTTCCTCGACCGTTGGGATGCTGGCGTCGGTTATTCGACTGTTTATAAAGTTCGATCAGCTTCTCCCGCAACTGATCGCTCGGCTCGGCGAGCAACTCGGACTGTTTCTTCGGCGGGAGCTTTTCAAAAAATTTGGCGAGCTCGGCACCGCTGACCGATCCGATCTTACCCCGGCCGTGTCGTTCCAACATTTTTTCGCTCTGCATCCGGAAGAGCATCCAGAGCACCCACCGTTTTTGATCTTCCGTCGACTTTTCATCCCACTTTTTGGCCGTCTGAGGCGAAAGGTACTTTTTCAAATCGGCATAATCTTGATCCGTCAGTTTTCGCATCCAGCGCCAAGGATTTCGTCCGTTCGGTCCGAACTGAGGTCCGAACTGAGGTCCGGGGAATCGACGTTCCTGGGGCTCATTTTTGACGTCAGCCGGCGGTTGCGTTTGAGCATTTCGCTTGTACAATTCTCTCCGCTTGGCGTTGATCCACCGCTGCAGCCCGCGACGGTCCAACTCGTTGCGTCGAAGCTGGCGGAGCCGATCGATCCGCTTCGGAGCAGGCAGGTCCAGCAAGCCGGTGCGCAAGAACGAGGGCTGACGACGAAGCCAGGCCGTGTATTGGACCATCACCCGCGTCAACAACTTCGACCGCTTCGACACGGCCAACTTGTGATGCAACGCGATTAGGCTCTGCTGTTTCGTGGGCGAGAGCTGCTCGAAACGTTCCAAGTTTTGGATGAGCTGTGCCCTTTGGACCGATTCGAGCCGACTCACCCACCTGTGCCGCGCTCTGGCCGATTCGGGAACCGGCGGCGCGTCGGCCAGCGTCAACTCTTTGGGAACCGCATCCGTTTCCTTTTTATTGTCCGGTTTTTTCTCGTCTGGCCTCGGCGGTGGCGTTTTACCATCCTTCGGATCCGCCTTCTTACGCGGTTTGACAGGATATAACCTGGCTTTCACGAGCGCTTCAAGAAACTCGACCGATTCGGCCGCTTCGTACTGATCCAAATTTTGAATGATCGGCAAGTTCTCGATCAGCACGGAATCGGACGATGGGAACAAGATCGGATAGCAAAACCATATTACCGCAAAACCGGCCGCCAATGCCACGAGTAACCCTAGCCCGATCCAATTCCGGCGGCGCCGGATCGCTCGCCGCCGCTTCGATGCTTCTTCTTTCAGATGAACTTCGGCATCGATGGCAACCATCTCGAGTGTCGTCTCGGCAAAACGTCGCGAAGGGGGCGACGCCTCCAATTCGTCCAACAAGTCCCACGCCTGACGAAGTTGATCGAGCCGACGGCGCAACTCGGGCTGCGAAGCCAGTTGGGCCTCGAACTCGTTCCGCTCGGACTCCTCCAACTCGCCGTCGAGATAGGCCACCAGCATCAGCTCGGTCGCATCCGCGTTCGGCATCGATTCATTCGACTCGGCCTCGGGCGGATCCCCGTTTTCGAATTTTTGATCGTTGTCTTTATTCATGATTCATGGTTCTTTTGAACACGCTGTCCCGATTCAAGATAAGGTTCCAGAAGTTCGCGCAGACGCAGGCGGGCACGACACAGCAAGGACTTGACCGCCTGGGGAGTCATCTCCATCGCCTCGGCAATTTCGGCGTAGCCCATCCCCTCGAACTTGTTGAGCAACACGGCCATCCGCTGCCGCTCGCCGAGCGAGTCGATCGCCTCTTGGACCATCAGACGAGCCTCGGCCTTGTCCGCCATGCGCACCGGCATCTGACCACTGGCAGCCGACGCCATCGCCTCCAACGGCCGAGCCACACTCGATTGGCCCGGCAAGGAATGGACCTTCACCTCCGGCCGCCGCGAACGGTCGCGGATTGCATTCAGCGCCAAGTTGTGTGCGATGCGAAAAAGCCACGTCGAAAAACGAGCGCCCGGCTCATAGGTCTCACGCGCGCGATAGATACGAAGAAAAACCTCCTGGGCCAGATCCTCCGCCAAATCGCGATCGGAAACCAAATGCCGCATGACGGTCGTCAGTCGCTCTTGATAACGAACCACCAACTCCTCAAACGCCGCCGCACTGCCGTCGCGCACCTCGAGCATGAGCCGCACATCCGGATCGGATAACTGGTAGCGTTCGGCAGTCGATTCTCCAACGGTCATTTCGCTTCAGAGTCCAGGCGCAATAGAGGTATATATAGAACGATCCATGTCACTATCCGCATTCTACCCCCATCACAGCCTTTATGCAAATCGGGGGGGTATCCATCGCCCACCAAGATTCCTCGGAAAACCCCTCCCCACCACCCAAACACCTCCCCCCATCCCCCTGTTTTGAACGGTGCTCCCGCACCAGGGCAAAAAACCGCTTCCGTTGGGCGCTAGCGCGGAGATAAGAT
>JASFHG010000607.1:0-3064 GCA_050123355.1 Planctomycetia bacterium | reverse complement strand
AGACTCAATAAATAGCCCTTCCTTTACCTACCCCATTTCCCATCCACGAAAACCAGCCACGATCGGTTATGAAAAACCCTGCTGAATTTGCCCTCAATAAACGGGTCGTTATTTTTGTGCTTTCCGCGGTGATTGCCTGCGCGGGGGTCTTTGCTTACAACAAGCTCGGCCGGCTGGAAAACCCTGACTTCGTGATCAAGATCGCCACGGTCATGACCCCTTATCCGGGCGCTTCGCCGGTCCAGGTGGAGAAGGAAGTGACCGACGTGATCGAGGAGGCGATCCAATCGATGGGCCAACTCAAGGAGGTTCGGTCCACGTCGCAGGAAGGGCTGTCGGTGATCTATGCCGAAATGAAGAAAACCTACATGGCCGGCGATCTGCCGCAGATTTGGGACGAGCTGCGCCGCAAGGTCGGAGATGTGCAAGATAAATTCCCGCCCGGGGCGGGACCGTCGGTCGTCAACGACGATTTCAGCGACGTCTACGGGCTGTTCTACGCCATCTCGGGTGACGGCTATACGTATGAAGAGCTGCGACAGTATGCCAAGAAACTCAAGAAAGCGTTACTGAGCTGTGAGGACGTCGCCAAGATCGATTTTTGGGGAGAGCAGCCCGAGGTGATCTTTATCGAGATGAAACACTCTCGGATGGCCGAGCTGGGACTCTCGCCAAATCAGATTTTTGGGGTGCTCCAGTCGCAGAACGTGGTCCAACCGTCCGGCCACATCAAGATCGGTGACGAGTATATCCGTATCACGCCGACCGGCGAGTTCAGCTCCGAAGAAGCGATCGGGGATCTCATGATCGGCGATACCCACGGCGACAGCGTGATGCGATTGCGCGACGTGGCCGACATCCGACGCGGTATCTATGATCCACCTCGGGAGATCATGCAGTATGACGGTCGGCCGGCGGTTGGGATGGGCATCTCGACCGTGATGGGCGGAAATGCGGTCGTGATGGGAGACGACGTCAAACGGAAGATGAAAGAGCTCGAAGCCACCATGCCCAAGGGTATGCACGTCGACATCATCTACGACCAGAGCGATATCGTCAACGAAGCGGTCGATGGTTTTATGATCAACCTGGTCGAGTCTTTGGTGATCGTGATTGTGCTTTTGATGGTTTTCATGGGCTGGCGAAGCGGTTTGTTGATCGGTGGCGTCCTGCTGCTGACGATCCTTGCGACCTTCCTTTCCATGTGGCTCTCCGGTATCACGTTGCAAAAAATCTCGCTCGGTGCGCTCATTTTGGCGCTCGGGATGCTGGTCGACAACGCGATCGTGGTGGCCGAAGGGATCTTGATCGGCGTGCAGCGTGGCATGTCGCGTGAAGAAGCGGCCATCAAGACGGTCGGTCAGACCCAGTGGCCTTTGCTCGGGGCGACGTTCGTGGCCGTGCTTGCCTTTGCCGCGATCGGTTTTGCTCCGGGCAACGTCGGCGAGTTTTGTGAATCGCTCTTTTGGGTGCTGGGCATTTCGCTGCTCTGGAGTTGGATCTTTGCGGTGACGATCACGCCGTTGCTTTGCGTGTTGTTTCTGAAGATCCCCAAGATTGCCACCGACGATCCTTACGATCGACTGTTTTTCCGGATTTTCCGCCGCTTTCTCGATCGGGCACTCCGCCGCTGGCCAATCTCGCTTGCTTCGATCATCGGCGCGTTGTTGATCGCGATGTGGGCGTTCGGGTTCATTCCGAGCTATTTCTTCGCCGGCTCGACGCAGCCGTATTTCTATGTCGATTATTGGCGGCCCGAGGGAACGCATATCCGCGAGACTGCCAAGGACATGGAGAAGATCGAAGAGTATGTCCAAAGCTTGGACGGTGTGGAGATGACCGCCACGTTTGTCGGACGTGGCGCGTTGCGGTTCATGCTCCCTTACGATGTGAAGAGCCCCAACTCGAGTTTCAGCCAACTGCTCGGCCGGGTGGACGATTATCGCAAGGTGCCGGTAATCAATCAAAAGATCCAAAAGTTCATCAAGGATAATTTTTCGGATAACGAGGTGCAGGTCCGCCGATTTGTCAACGGGCCGCCGGTAGAGTATGGTGTCGAGGCCCAATTCCGCGGCCCTGACATCAAGGTGCTCCGCCAATTGGTCGGGCAGGCCGAACAGATTTTCAGTGAGGCGGGCGCGATCGACGTCCGTGATGACTGGCGACAGCAAGTCCGTGTCCTCCGGCCCGATTTTAGTGAATCGGTTGCCCGACGGACCGGCATCACTCGTAAGGATCTGGCCGATGCCTATCAAATAACCTACGGTGGCAAAACGGTCAGTGTCTATCGGGAAGACGACGACCTGCTTCCGATCATGGTACGAACTCCCATCGTTCCCGGTGAGGATGAGTATGACCGGATGCGCAGGATGCAGGTGTACAGCGGTGTGACGGGCAAGTCGCTTCCCTTGGAGCAGGTCGCTTCGGATCTCAGCGAGATGATATGGGAAGATCCGGTCATCCGCCGCGAGGATCAGACCCGGACCATGACGGCGCAATGCAATCCGGCGGTCGGCTTCAGTTCGGTGTTGCGAGAAAAAGTGAAAGATAAAATCGAAGCGATCCCGATCCCGCCCGGCTATCAATTCGAGTGGGAAGGGGAGTATAAAAAATCCAAAGAGGCCAAGGAACCGCTCGGGCTGATGTTCCCGATCTGCCTGTTGGGGATGTTCATTATCCTGATTTGCCTGTTCAACTCGCTGCGTGAGCCGATCATCATCATGCTTTGCGTGCCGCTGTCGATCATCGGTATCACCGCCGGCCTGCTCTTGCTGCAACTTCCGTTCGGCTTCATGGCGATCCTCGGCTTCCTCGGCCTTTCCGGCATGTTGATCAAGAATGCGATCGTGTTGATCGACCAGGTCAATCTGGAGCGTCGCGAAGGGAAGGCACCCTATCCGGCGATCCTCGATTCGGCCGTCAGTCGTCTCCGCCCGGTCTCGATGGCCTCCGGCACGACGATCCTCGGCATGACGCCACTGCTCAGCGACCCATTCTACCAAGTCATGGCCGCCACCGTCGCCAGCGGCCTGGTCGCCGCGACCATCCTAACCCTGGTCGTCGT
>JASFHG010000606.1:0-3072 GCA_050123355.1 Planctomycetia bacterium | reverse complement strand
GCCTGGTACACCGCCAAAAAGCCAACCCGGCGACTACCCCATCTGCCAAATGGCAAACGATGCACGTCACCGCCAAGGAACAGATGATCGTCGTCAAAATCGATGGCCGACAAGTCGTCGCCTACCAAGACCCCAAGCCGCTCGGCCGAGGTTTTATCGGGCTACAATATCGGACAGGAAAGATCCAATTCCGCAACATCAAACTGCGGCCCATTTGTGCCAAAAGCCTGTTCAACGGCAAGGACCTCAGCGGCTGGAATACTTACCCCAACATGAAAAGCGTCTTTTCGGTCACCGAAGCAGGAGAGCTCAATGTCAAAGATGGCCGGGGGCAACTTGAAACCAAAGAGGCATTTGACGACTTCACGCTCCAAATGGAAGTTTTTATCGCCGGGAAACATCTCAACTCGGGCATCTTTTTCCGCTGTATTCCGGGCGAGACCATGAACGGCTACGAGAGCCAAATCCAAAACGGTTTCCTCGACAACGATCGAAACAAACCGGCCGACTGCGGGACGGGCGGGATCTTCCGACGCCAGAACGCAAGACGTGTCGTTGCGGACGATTTTACCTGGTTTTTCAAAACGATCCACGCCGACGATAACCATATCGCCGTTTGGGTCAATGGTTATCAAGTAAGTGATTGGGTCGACCGTCGCAAATCAAACCCCAACCCACGCCGTGGATTGAGACTCGAGCCGGGCACGATCATGATCCAAGGTCACGACCCGACGACCAATATTTCGTTCCGAAATCTCCGGATCAGCACATTGCCCAATCGCTAAAAGGTTTTTGAATATGGTGGTCAAGGCCTCGATAAATTTCACGGAAGAACTACGACGCTGGGGACCTTCTCGTGAAGACCAAACGCTCCCCACGCCGGCCGAGAGTCGCCATTATTGCTCGACCTTGGCACGGAACCACTATGAAAACTTCACCGTGGCGTCACACCTGATACCGCGAGATTTACGCGGCGATTTTTACGCGGTCTATGCCTATTGCCGCTGGGCAGACGACCTGGCCGATGAAATCGGCGACACGGAAACATCGCTCGAATTGCTCGACTGGTGGGAAGGCCTGCTCGACGACTGCTATGACGGTCGCGCCACTCATCCGGTTTTTATTGCCCTGACCTCGACGATCGAAAATTTCGCCATCCCGAAGACGCCGTTCGCCGATCTGCTGGTCGCCTTTCGGCAAGATCAAAAGATCCGTCGATACGCCACCTTCGACGACCTGCTCGGCTACTGCCGTAACTCCGCCAATCCGGTAGGACGTTTGGTCCTGTATCTGGGACGCGCCATGGACGAACGGCGGGCAGAGTTGTCCGACTCGATCTGCACCGGCCTGCAACTGGCCAACTTTTGGCAAGACGTCGCCGAGGATTGGAATCGCGGCCGGCTCTACTTGCCGGAAGAGGATTGTCAAAAATTTGAATACGACCCAAACGACCCGGCCCAACAACAAGCGACCGACTCGTTCCGCCGGCTCTTGGAGTACGAAGTCGAGCGGGCCGAAGCGTACCTGCTTCAAGGTCGGCCCTTGATCCCCTCGATGCCTCGCAAGCTACGCATGCCTGTCTCGCTCTTTGTCGAAGGGGGGCCGGCCATCTGTCGCGAGATCCGGCGAGCGAATTTCGACGTCTGGACAGCTCGGCCCACGGTAAGTCGGGCCACCAAGCTGCGGCTTATGGGGATGGCCTATATCAAGCGGTTTTTTTGACAAATCGCCGGAAAACCCCCCCAATTGTAGGCAAGATCGTCAATTGCAATCACAAAGCATTTTCTTATAATACAGAAACTAACCATAACACCAATTTCCCAACACCATCACAGAAAATGGCCGACGATTCAAAACTCCAAATTATCCACTACCCCCATCCGACACTCCGACATCACTCGAAACCCCTCCGACGAGTGGATGCCCAACTGCGTGATTGGGCACAACAGATGCTCGATCTGATGTATGCGTACAACGGAGTCGGTCTGGCCGGAAATCAGGTCGATTTGCCCTATCGCATTTTTGCCATGAACCCTGAAGCTGCGTCGGGAAGCCGGGAGCATGAAATGATTCTCCTGAATCCGGTCATCGTCAAGCGATCCGGCATGGCCGAGGGGGAAGAAGGATGTTTGAGCTTCCCCGAAATCTACGCACCGGTAAAACGCCCCAACAAAATCATCGTCGAGGCCTATACACTCGACGGCGAGGAACTCTCGATGGAATTGGACGGATTCTTCGCACGAGTCATCCAACATGAACTGGATCACCTCGATGGCGTCACCTTCATCGATCGGCTCTCGACGGCCGCCAAGCTTTCGGTAAGAGATCAACTTGAAACGCTCGAACATCAATTCCGTGCCGGCCAGGAAACAGGCCGTATCCCAAGTAACGAAGCCATTGAAGAACGTTTGAAGCGGTTGGAAGAAGAGCGAACGTAGTGCATTGTCACATTAACATTTCAGTGTAAGTTTAACCGCCGAACATCGTTCGGCGCGTTTTCGCAGCTTAACACGTCGGACGATGTTCGACGGCTAAACTGCAAAAAGATGAAAAAGCGTTCGAAGGAGCGAGCATCTGATGAAAAGAATTTGGCGGATCCATCACCACGATGCGGGCCGGGTCTCCGACCTGTCCCGATCGGCACGAATCAAGCCGTTTCTCGCCCAGCTTCTCCTTGCACGTGGTATCACGAATCCCGATCAGGTCCAGCCGTTTTTGAACCCCAAGCTTACCATGCTCCGCGACCCGAACGAGTTGCCCGGCTGCACCGATGCCGCCAAGCAAATTCTGGACGCCGCCCAAGCAGGCAAGCGGATCGTGATCTACGGCGATTATGATGCCGACGGCGTCACCGCAACCGCGATCCTTTGGCAATGCCTCAAACTGCTCGATGCGAACGTCGGATACCATATTCCACACCGAGTCGAAGAAGGTTATGGATTGAACGACGAGGTACTCCGCCGGCTGTTCGACAAATCGAGTGCCCAACCGGCCGAGTTGATCGTGACGGTCGACTGTGGAATCACCAGCACCAAAGAAGCCGAAACCGTCCGTGAGCTAGGCGGAGAATTG
>JASFHG010000605.1:0-3075 GCA_050123355.1 Planctomycetia bacterium | reverse complement strand
CTAAGACAACAAGCTGGGTCGTCGATCGCCGTAGATCAGGGTCAGGATTTCCGCTCGGGTGGACAGGTTGTTGCGGAACGCGCCCTTGATCGCCGACGTGACACAAACCGAACCCGGCTTCCGGACACCGCGCACGGTCATGCACGTATGGACCGCCTCGATCACAACCGCGACCCCCTTCGCATGGAGCTCCTCGATCAACATGTTGGCGATCGTCTCGGTCATCCGCTCCTGCACCTGCGGCCGTCGCGCGACGCTCTCGACCACGCGGGCAAGCTTGCTCAACCCGACCACTCGACCGTCCGGCAGATACCCGATGTGTGCCTTGCCCATAAACGGCAGTATGTGGTGCTCGCACATGCTGTTGAAACTGATGTCGCGAACCAACACGATCTCGTCGTATTGCTCGGTGAAAAATTTCTGGAGATGGTGACGTGGATCTTCATGCAGGCCGCGAAAAAGTTCCGCGTACATTCGCGCCACGCGGGCCGGCGTCTCCACCAGCCCTTCTCGATCGGGATCGTCGCCCACGGCGAACAGGATCTCGCGAACGGCCGCTTCGATCCGCTTGACATCGATTCCGTTGGATGGATTCGTTGATTGATTCGGTTGCTCTGTCATTGGGGGTTTTCCTCTTACCACTATATATAAAAAATCTATTTGATTTATCCTACACCTAGTACCGATGCCCCGTCAACAGCCCATAAAGCACCCCCATCCATCCCAAGTTGTCCGGCTCGATAAGTTTTTTGGTTTAGGAGACTTATGACTATTGTAATTTATTTGTAAACCGGGGATTCCACGGTCGAAATGCCCCCCAAAGGCTGGTGAATTTGAGGGAGCTCGGATATAATCAAATGGTTCGGTCAATGTTTATTCATCCCCACGAAAAAAATGGCGGTCTTCGGTCGAGATTGCCTGTCATTTGCTATTGCCCGAAAAATGATACCCTGCCCATTTTCTTACATAAAATATTCGAATGATCAAACTTTCCCCCCAACGCCGTCAACGCCGCGCTCGCCGAGAACTTCCGAAGCGGAAGGTGGTCAACCGCATTATCGAAAGCCGGTTGATCGAAGAGGTCAGCTTCGAGAAATATCGCGATAAAGTCCGCGGCGTCTACGATGGGCCCCAGGGGGCGATCCTCGCCACGTGCAGTTTCCTCTCACTCCACTCTCCCCTCGGCGAACGGCTGTTTCGGACACGCCGCTTTGACCTCCGAGGAGCGAAACGGATTCTCGACGTAGGCAGCGGTGCCGGCCAGATCGCCAAGCACCTGGTCAAATATGCCGACCCCAGCTCCGAACTCGTCTGTTTCGACCTGTCCCACGAGATGCTCCGGCGTGCCCGAAGCCGAATCAAAAGCGATCGACCTACCTATGTCGTGGCCGACTTGACGCGGCTCCCGTTCGAGGACAATTCGTTCGATTGCGTCACGTGCGGCTACGTCTTGGAACACCTGCCCAATGCTCAAGATGGCCTTCGCGAGCTTGCCCGGGTTATGGCCCCCGGCGGCCGGATACTCCTTCTGACGACCGAAGACACCTTCGGCGGCGCATGGACCAGCCGATTCTGGCACTGTCGCACCTACAACCGAAACGAGCTTCGAAAGACGTGCCTTGATTTAGGCTTCGACTGGCAAAAAGAAATTTGGTTCACCCGTCTTCACAAAGCGGTTCGGGCAGGCGGCATCGGCGTCGAACTGGTTAAAAGAGGACAGAGAACAGAGGACAGATGACAGGAGGTGCTACCGCACCAGTGTAAAATCATCTTGGAGCGGAAGCTCTTTCCTTCATCATTCGACATTCCTTGTTCGATATTCTGCGGTTCTTCTTTTCTGTCATCTATCCTCTGTCATCTGTCCTCTATTCATTTCGCGTGCCTTGCGGAGCCGCTGGAGAATGCCGGGCCGTTTTTCCGTTCCGGGGTTCACACAAAAATCGGTCACCCGCGAAACACTCTGGCGAATCGTCTTCCCTTGAGAATCCATCTCCTTGGTCGCTTCGTAAACCATCTGGCCCGGAACCTCGGACGAAAGAAACGTCAAAGAAGTCATGCTCTCTTTCGGAGTCACCTTGGCCGTCTTGACCACGGCGACCGAAAACAACTTGCCCGAAGACTCCCAAGGCATGTCGAGAGAGTTGACCACCATGGTCGTCTCGGAAAGCACGACATCCTTCTCGGTGTCGCGGATCTTGCACTCGCGTCGCAACAGATAGGGAGATACCTCCTCATTGAAAAAGAGCTTGACCACCCGAACCCGTTTGGCCTCGGGCTCGGTCAAGGTGATCTCTCGCACCTTGCAAGAGATTTTCTTCCCCTCGATCGTCAAGTCGACCGGCTCGAGCTCCTTGATCGTCTCCTTTTCGAAAACGCCCACCTCGCCGTGATAGCCTTGCTCCACATTCTGCGGCTTCGGATCGAGCCGGCGGCCTGCGAGCCATAAACAGACCTCCACGCGGAGCTTGACCCCCTTGTCGGTCAGGGACTCCAACGTCGATTTCAGATCGGTGATACTGGTCTCCACCGACTTGCCGTCTTTGTCGAATGACTCGCTGACAATCCGGACCGTCTTCCAAACCCCCGGCGTGAAAGTCGCCCACGAATGCTGCTTCTGAAGCGAGATCGTTTTCGATCCTTCTTCCGGAACGGGAGCCTGTGCACAAACCGTGTCCACCCCCAGTCCGCAAACGAACAGGAAGCCCAAGAAAACGATGACGTACCTAAATCCGTGCGTACAGAAAATATTTTTGGGAAACCGAGATGCCATCATGAAAGGAATGCCTATGTTACTCAAAATTTTCTTTCTTTTCGAACACAAGATACTCTATTTTGCATCCCTCAATATATCAGACCGTCCCGGCGTTTTGTAGTGGACACGACAAACCGGCAAAGGCAGGAAACCTCGGTTCTCAGAAAAAACCCCTGAACAAAAGCACCCCACCCCCTCCCAGGAACTAGCGATTGCGTGTCTATTGAGTATCAGGTATTTAGTGCCTATCCGAAAACCGGGACTGGCTTGCTTTGTAGAAAGGGTTGAACTTTTCGTGGATTTTGTTCGTATGGGGTGATATG
>JASFHG010000604.1:0-3076 GCA_050123355.1 Planctomycetia bacterium | reverse complement strand
CGGTCAAAAACAAGAACGATTTGCACTACCGGTTATTACGAACTAATGCGGGCACGATTCATTTTATCTGGCCATGGCTATAGTATTTTCAAATTTTGCAATTTGACTGACGAAACGTTTTTTTTCACCGCGGACATTCTTTGCAGGGGCCGCTTGTCGCGGGCTAAATCGATATGAAATTCGGAATTGTTGATTACTGTGTATTCCTGGCGTATGGACTTGTCATTCTCAGTGTCGGGTTGTGGGTATCTCGCCGAAAAAAAGGGCATGAGACAACGGCCCAAGATTACTTTCTTGCGGGCAAATCGCTCCCCTGGTGGGCGATCGGGGCATCGCTGATCGCGGCCAACATCTCGGCCGAGCAGTTCATCGGCATGTCGGGCTCCGGCTTTGCCATCGGGTTGGCTATCGCTTCTTATGAATGGATGTCCGCGTTGACGCTGATCATCGTCGGAAAATTTTTCTTGCCGATCTTTATCGAGAAACAGCTCTATACCATACCCGAGTTTTTGGAAAAGCGTTTCGATGCATCGTTGAAATCAATCTTGGCCGTCTTTTGGATCGCTCTGTTCGTGTTCGTCAACCTGACATCGGTTCTTTATCTGGGAGGCAAGGCGATCGATACGATTATCGGCTCAGCCGATGGCGGGCTGCTGATTTATAGTATTGTCGGTCTGGCCCTGTTTGCGGCCGCCTATTCGTTGTGGGGTGGTTTGGCGGCCGTCGCGTGGACTGACGTGATCCAAGTGGTTCTGCTGGTTGTCGGAGGATTGATTACGACCTTCATCGCACTGGACCATGTAACTCCCGATGGCGGGATCATCGCCGGATTCAAATATGTTTATCATGCGGTGCCGGAAAAATTTTCGATGATTCTCCAGAAAGGAGAAATTACCACCCCTAACGGCAAGGATGCTTACGGATACCTTCCAGGTCTGGCCGTTCTGGTAGGCGGACTGTGGGTTGCCAACCTCTACTATTGGGGGTTCAATCAGTACATTATCCAGCGGACCCTGGCTGCAAAAAGCCTCAAGGAATCGCAGCGGGGTATCATGTTCGCCGGCTTCTTGAAGCTGTTGATCCCGCTGGTCGTCGTGGTTCCCGGTATCATCGCCTATACCATGAACGCGGATCGGCAAACACATGAAATATCAACCAAAACGGTGGACAAGGCCTTTTTGCACAAAGAAGTTGTTGTCGTGGACGGTGCTCCTGAGGAAAAAATCACGATCGACAACGACCGTGCCTATCCGTGGCTGATCAGCGAGTTCATCCACACCGCCGGCCTGAAGGGGTTGGTTTTGGCGGCCTTGGCGGCCGCGATCGTCTCGTCGCTCGCCTCGATGCTCAACTCGACCGCGACGATCTTTACGATGGATATTTACAAACCGTATTTCAATAAAAACGCATCTGAGAAAAATGTGGTTCGAACCGGGCGGATCTCGGCGGCGGTCGCACTGGTAATTGCGTGTGTGGTTGCGCCTTTGCTCGGCGGAGTGGATCAGGCGTTCCAATATATCCAGGAGTACACCGGCCTTGTCAGCCCCGGCATTCTCGCGATCTTCATGCTCGGGCTGTTCTGGAGAAAGACCACCAATCGGGCGGCCATTTGGGGCGCGCTGCTCTCGATTCCGACGGCATTGTATTTCAAATTGGGCAGTAAAGAAATTTTCGACGGCACGATCCTGGAACGATTCTTCCCCCAATTGCCCTGGATGCATCAGATGGGCTATACTTTCCTGGCAATCTGTGCGTTCATGATTCTATTCAGCCTGATCGAGCGGCAAGGCAAAGACGATGCGAAGGGAATCCCGCTGAAATGGACCTTGTTCAAAACAGATCCGATCTTCAATATCGGAGCCTTCGGCATCATGATCATTTTGGCCGTGTTGTACACCTTGTTCTGGTAGGCTATGAAAAGCGTTGCCAAAACACATCGAACAAGTTCGATCGCTAAACGACATAAATCTTCGCAAAATCAAGAATGCGTATCATGATAAACTCACAACCACTTATTGAAACATTCACCAACCGTTTCGGTAATCCGGCACACAAACCGACTATGGTACGCGCCCCGGGTCGGATCAACATCATCGGAGAACACACCGATTATAACGAGGGATTCGTCCTGCCTGCCGCGATCGACCGATATATTTACTTCGCGGCCCGGGCAAATGGAACCACCTCGTGCAATCTCTACTCGTTCGACGAGCGAGAGGCCTACTCGATCGATCTTGAGGATCATCTCCATCCGAGCGAGACCTTTTGGGCCAACTATCTGATCGGGACCATCAGCCAGCTAAAAGAACGAGGATATACGCCCGAGGGGTTCGACTGCGTATTCGCCGGCAACGTTCCGATCGGGGCCGGTATGTCGTCGTCGGCCGCGTTGGAGTGTGGGTTCGCGACCGTCATCAGTGAGCTCTTCGGTTTCAAGATCGAAAAAACCGCGATCGCTCATATCGGCCAACAGGCAGAACATCGGTTTGCCGGGACGAAATGTGGCATCATGGACCAGTTCGCCTCGCTGTTCGGCAAGGCAAACAGCCTGATCAAGCTCGACTGCCGGACGCTCGACCATGAATACGTCTCGCTCAGTGATTCGTGGGATTATCATATCGTGCTGGCGAACACCCATGTGAAGCATACGCTCGCTGAATCTGGCTACAACTCGCGTAGAGCCGACTGTGAACATGGGGTTGCGACGATCCGAGAAATGTATCCCGACGTGAAAGCTTTACGAGATGTCTCCCCGGCAATGCTCGAAGAGTTTCGCGAGGTGCTCGATCCGGTCGTGTACTCGCGATGTGAATATGTATTCGAAGAGAACCGGCGGGTGGAAGAAACTTGCCAGGCGATCCATGACGCGGACGCGGCGGCGTTTGGCCGATTGATCTACGCCTCGCACGAAGGCCTGAAAAACAAGTACGACGTCAGTTGTAAAGAGCTCGACGATTTCGTCGATTGGGCCTCCGAAGTGGATGGAGTCTTGGGGGCCCGAATGATGGGAGGGGGGTTCGGTGGATGTACGGTCAATGTCGTCGAGGCAGGTGCGGTCGACGATTTTAAACACCAT
>JASFHG010000603.1:0-3077 GCA_050123355.1 Planctomycetia bacterium | reverse complement strand
GCACCGAGCACTCGACCGGCCTCACCGTCGAGAATCTCACGATACACAATCTGACGCCCCAGGGAGGATCGCAGGCCGAGGCGCTGACGCTGCTCTCCTGTGACCGCTGTGTTGTGCGAAACGCGACGATTAAGAGCCTGCAGGACACCCTGCTCTGGTCGGGTCGGGTGTATGCGGACGATTGTCTTATCGAGGGGAATGTGGACTATATATGGGGCACCGGCACCGTGTATTTCAACAATTGCGAGATCAGAACCGTCGGACGGAAAGGTTACAATGTACAAGCGCGAAACGGGGCGGACGGTTATGGATATGTGTTCGTGGACTGCAGGCTGACCGCCGAGGCCGGCATCACCGGGGATGTGCTGGCGCGGATCGACGCGAGCAGTTATCCGGCGAGCCATGTGGCGTACATCGACTGCGAGATGGGCAGCCATATTTCATCGTCGGGATGGCTGGTCACCGGGGGGGGTTCAGGTCAGCTCCGGTTTTGGGAGTACGGCAGCCACGACGCCGACGGGAATCCCATCGACACCAGTCTGCGCGCCGCGGAGTCGCGGCAATTGTCCGCCGCCGAAGCCGCGGCAATGAGAGACCTCGCCGTTGTGTTCGGCGGGTGGAATCCAACCGTAAAGTAGTTTTGGGGCGCGGGAAGAAATTCGGGGACCGACCAAAGACCCGGCACCGACCATTTGACAAAGGAGATTCCCTTTTTCTAGGCCGATTGGGTTGAGATATATTAGGTTTAACAATGAGTTGAGATAGAGGTGATATAGATGAAATCGCGGATGGGAACAGCAGCGACAACTTCTATATTCAGAATATATTTCTCAAGGCGTTTATCGGCCGGCGTGGACGAACACGGCACCGAAGACGCCGCTGCCACGGCCGTCCTTCTGGGATTCCGGGGCACGCCGGCACCATCTGTTCACCGTTGATCGCCCCTTCCTCTTTCTCATTCGCGACGCTGCCGGTGCTATCCTGTTCACCGGCCAGGTCACGAATCCGTCAGAATAGGGCGAAATCGTCCCATACAAATTTGCGAGGACAAACCTCGCTTGGCACAATGTGACACACCTCGAAGTGTTTTGTTTGGGGACATGTCACAAAAGTACCACCTTAAAAAGATTATGTTTTTTCGAATACTAATAAATGGCACTCTTATTGCTGAAATTATCATGACGATTCCATCATTCGAAGGAGGATGACATGAAAATCCAAATAATACGACTGACAATGTTTTTATCTCTGGTAATCATCACCGTCTCCGCTTGTACAGAAGTTGAAGACGATGCCGCCAAATCGCCAAACGACGGTCAACCCACCGACCCGGCAACCGACGACAGCGACACCGGAAACAATGAGATGAATTCTGATGCGGATACCGATACCGATACCGATACCGACACGCACACTGATGCCGAATCCGATCCCAACTCAGACGCGGACACGGACACTGATACCGATACGGATACCGATACGGATACCGATACGGGGTCGAAAGCAGATTCAGATTCAGAAACCGATAATAGAAAAGATCTGATTCCGTCACCCGAACTGAGCCAATTGGATCCGGTGGATGGCTGCAGCGATGTCTGGGAGGCGCTCAAACAAGAGGTCATCGCCGATATGGAGGCGACCCTCGAACATCAAAAACAATATATGATTGAGATGGCACTGTACGGCTGTGTAGACTATGACTACGGTGACGCGGATACCGATGCCGACAGTGACGCCGACAGTGACGCCGACAGTGACAGTGACAGTGACGCCGACAGCGCCGATGAGTACTCCACAACCAATAATCAGGTTCAAGGCGTCGACGAGGCGGATTTCTACAAAAATGACGGCGCCTATATATATATCCTTGCTGACGGCGCACTCCAGATCATCGATGCGTGGCCGGCCCAAGATGCGGTAAAACTCTCCGTGACACCGGTCGAGGGTACCCCTAAAAAGCTCTTCGTGTACAACGACAAGGCTGTGGTCTACGCCGCCATGGGCCCGATCTCCACCAGCGACCGCAACTTTTACTATCGCAACTACTATCCTGAGGAGTGCACTTACGGCTATGATTGTGATTTCGTCGGTGATGGACAGATCTTGAAGATGTATATCTTTGATATAGAAAACAAGTCGGCACCCGTCCTCTTGAGAGAAACCGTGATGAACGGCTCCTACCTCAATGCCAGGAGGGTCGACGGCGCTGCCTACACCGTTGTGGTATTTCCCGAACTATCCACCCACAATGCCGTTGGATTGAAATACACCCCTGATCCGCTCATCGGCCTCTATTGCGACGAAATCCAACAAACTGAGGAGGAGATAGAGGCGCTCTACGAAGCACTGCGTCTCGAAAATATCGATATCATCAACCAAGCCGACATATCTGCCATCCTGCCGTCCATCAAGGACACCATCCACCTCCCTGGCGGCACCGAAGAGAATGTCACCTTACTCGAAGATTGCCAGAATTTCCACGTCGCGAGAACCGGCGACGGCAAGAACCTCATCATGGTGGCCGGCCTGAACCTCGAAACAACCGACGACTTCAATACAGCGACGGTTCTCTCAAGACCCGGCGCCGTATACGCGGACGGCGACTCCCTCTACATCGGCGTGCGCCATTACGCGAGCAGCATGTCCCAGTGGTTCTACGAGGAAGCAGAACAGATCGATGAAGCCACGACGATTCACAAGTTCGACCTCACACCGGAGACGGCCGGCGTCGTCTATGCCGCGAGCGGTGTTACCAAGGGACGTATTCTGAATCAGTTCTCTATGGACGAGCGCGACGGCTATCTCAGAATCGCCACCACCACCGGACGAGTGCCCAGCCCAAACGTTCACAGTACGCTCTCCATTCTGACGGAAGAGAACGGCAACTTGTCCCTCACCGGTCAAATCGACGATATCGCACCGACAGAAGACATTCGCTCAGTGCGGTTCAACGGCGACACCGGTTACATGGTGACGTTCAAGAAAACCGACCCGCTGTTTGTATTCGATCTCGAAGACCCTGAAAATCCCGTCACCATGGGCGAACTCAAGATCCCCGGATTCTCAACCTATATGCA
>JASFHG010000602.1:0-3077 GCA_050123355.1 Planctomycetia bacterium | reverse complement strand
CCTCCAAAACAATCGGACCCACCGCCATTAATTACGCTTGGATCCTACAACGGTATCCTTAGCTTACTGGTTGTCGCCTTAATTATTTGCGGCCCCTACGTATTATTGAAGACATTGACCGGCAAACCGACGCCTCCGTCTCCGACACTGATCGATTGGGGAATAGCTGCAGTTTTCATAACCACATTCGGCATGATATTTCTTAAGTCTCCATTACACTATCTGTGGAACCGCTTGTCGAATTGGGAAAACTTCCGCAAGCGAAAAACCTTGAAAAAACAGGCGGCTTCGTATAACATGGAATTTTTGAAGCATTTTCCCGAAGACCAGCACCCTATCGCTACGGCAATCCGAAAAAGCTTGGCAAAAAAGCTACAGATATCGCCTCAATATATCCACCACGATACACCGCTGACCAGCTTCTCCGACTCCATTCCCCAAGTTCTTATGACCGATCCGGAGAAAAAAGAACGCCTTTTGCTGCGTGCCCAACAAGCGGCAACGATCCCCAATCTGAAAAAAGCCGCGATCGCGGCGAGTGCCCATTGCCATTATCTCTCCCCCTTTTCGTTTTCACAAAAACACACGGCCGCTTGGTGGGAGCATTATTTCAAGCAACTCATTGCCGAGGACGGCACCGTACAATCGCTCGTTCATGCGATCGCTCATATCGAGCGGCGGCTCGGCGAGGTGCTGAAAGGGCTGGATCTTGGCTCGCCCCCCGAGGGTGACCGGCTGGAAGCGGACGGGGCAGGGGGATAGAATAGAAAGTCGGAACGCGTTTTTGCGAAGCGGAAAATGGCATGAACCGAGTCGACTCGGACCGTGTCCGTGATAAAGAAGAGACCCATCCCCCAAATTCCTTCCTATAAACCATACCATGCCAGAAACGGAACACCATTATCGCCACGGAGTGCTGCACGCCGTGGCGGCGTTTAGCATTTGGGGATTTTTCCCGCTCTACTTCAAGATGCTCGACCACATCGCGCCGGTCGAGGTAGTCGCGTGGCGGTGTGTTTGGTCGTTCGTGGCGTTGGCCGTGGTGATCTCGGTCCTGAAGCGGTGGGACCACTTCTTTGCCTGTTTCCGATCGTGGAAGAAGTTCAGTCGACTGGTGCTGAGCATGACGATGATCGTCGCGAACTGGGGGGTTTTCGTCTATGCCGTCTCGACCGAACAGGTGCTCCAGTCGAGCCTTGCCTACTTCATCAACCCGTTGGTCAGCGTCCTGCTGGGCGTCGTCTTTTTGCACGAGCGGCTCCGGCGGATGCAGGTGCTCAGCGTCGCGTTGGCGACCGTCGGCGTGCTGATCATGACGTTTCTGGCCGGAGGGTTCCCAAGCATCGCGATCATCCTCGCTTTCTCGTTCGCCGCCTACGGCTATATCCGCAAAACGGTCAAAGGGGTCGACAGCCTCACCGGGCTGGGGGTCGAGGTCTCGATGGCCATCGTGCCTGCGATACTGTTGCTGGCGGTATTCAAGCCGCAAGGACGGATACCCGGCATGGAGGCGGTCTCGACGCTCAGTGCCATGGACCACCTGCTGCTGATCCTGATGGGCACGATCACGATGCTGCCGCTGCTTCTGTTCATCACGGCGGCTCGTCGGCTGCCGCTGTCGATGATCGGAATACTCCAGTTCATCACGCCGACGCTCCACTTCCTGCTGGCGGTCTTCGCGTTCCGCGAATCGTTCCCGTGGCAATCGCTGATCAGCTTCAGCTTCATCTGGCTGGCCGTCACGCTCTTCTTGATCGACTCGCGCCGCCCAAGGCCGACACCGCCGGTGTGAGAGTAGGGTGCGTCTGGACGCACCTTTTGATTGGTGCTTCCGCACCAGTTAAAAATCCGCTTCCGTTGGGCGCTGACGCGAAGATTCTGAAGGTGCGTCCAGACGCACCCTACCAACTACTCCGCCGGGAGTTCTTCGGACGCTTTTTGGGCGTAGTAGGTGTCTTTGTAACGTTTCACCAAGTTGCGGAGCATGCCGAGGCGACGTTGCGGAGGAACGCTTTCGGCGGTCGCCTTTTCGTAGATACGCATGGCGGCCAACTCTTTTTTGAAGTCGCGATCCTTCTTGAGCGTATCGAATATTTTGCGAACTTCCTTTGCCTGGGGAGAGGAGCGAAGGTTCTTCACAAACGACTCGGCCAGGGTATACGCCTCGAGCCGGGCGGGCACATCCCCTTCGGCGAGCTTTTTGATCTGCTCTAACTGACCATCGAGATACTTGTTGATAGTCTCCTCGAATTTCTCCTTTTGTTCCCCCTTGAGCACCCGTCGCACTTTCGACAGCGTCATACTATTGATCGGCCGACCCATCTCGACCGGCCAGAGCAGTGCCGCGGCCTCGGGCGGCAAGCCGGGCTGGAGCAATTTAAACTCACCCAGATCGGTCGCCGCCTGCAACTTTTTCACCAGCGTGAAGACCGGTGGTTTGACTTCTCCACCGGCCGCCCCCGGTGCTCCGGCTGCCCCCGGCACTCCGGCAGCCCCCGGCGCTCCGGCGGCAACTCCTTGCGCCTTGGTGCCCATGGCCCCATAATCCTTGACCAGGCCTTTCGAGTCGATCCACACATATTGGAAGCGATTGGTAAAAAAGCCGAGCCGAGCCGTCATGTTGGGATCGTAGCCATGCAAGATATTCGGAGCACCAAAACCACGCTGGCGAACGTAGCGGAGCGTCGGCCGACCTTCCTCGGCATTGATCGCAAGGATCACTATCGGCCGGTCCTTCGTCGCCTCCATGAGCTGCCTGAAAAGTTCACCCGACCACTGATTGCAATCCGGACACGTGGACGCATAGACAAACAAGAGGACCGACTTACCCTCCAGCGGCTTGAGGTCGCGAAGGCCACCGCCGCTCCACATCACCTGGTCGAAGCCAAGTCGCTCGCTGGGATCTTCCCTATGTCGAAGCTGAGGAGCTTGTCGGACGGGCTGCTGAAACGGCTGAGGAAACTGTTGCGCGGCAAGCGAACTTACCATGACGACCATCACGATCGCCGCCAGGAAAAAATTGGGCCAAAATTTCATGGGTAGGCTCCGTAGGGTACGTCTGGACGCACCTCTTATAG
>JASFHG010000601.1:0-3078 GCA_050123355.1 Planctomycetia bacterium | reverse complement strand
GGCTCTTTTAAGTGGTTGTTTTGGGAATGCGCAGGGACCATAATATAAGATACTTGTTCATTCCCACCTCAAATCTCCTGCCATCGTAAAGGAGCCCTGCCATGCGTCTGTCGATTTGCCATACGGTTCGAATTCTCGTAAATTCGGTTTTGATCGTCGTCTTAGGAATCCTTTTCTGTTGGGGATTTTCTGCCCGTCTCGAGGCGGCCGAATGGTATAAAGGGGCGATCCACCAACATTCGTTTTGGAGCGATGGTAACGCCTTTCCCGAAGAAGTTGCCTTGCAGTATAAAGAAATCGGTTTCCACTTCGTTGCAACCTCGGATCACAATAGGGTCCAAAAAGGCGAGCGTTGGGTGCCGGTTTCAAAAATGAAGAAGCGGTGCAGAGGGCATTATGAAGAAATGGTCGCCAAGCTCCAAAAGCGCTTCGGTCCTGATTGGGTCCGTACCAAAGGTTCAGGCGATAAACAGATGGTGTTGCTGAAGACCTTCGAGGATATCGGCGACAAGCTCAACGAGCCGGGCAAGTTTCTCTATATGACGGGCGATGAAAACAGTCAATGGGTCGGCAAAAAAGGGATCCACATCAACCACATTAATCTCGAAGCCCATATCGACGTGCCAACATTTCAAACCTACGCGGAAAACGGTACGTTTCAAGTAGAAGCCGCAAAGCGACAAGCTAAAGAAATCGGACGCCCGATCCTGGTGCAGTTGAACCATCCGAATTATTCGGACTATCACTTTTCTCCCAAGGATATCGTCGAGATGCATGGGATGAACTTCCTCGAAGTCTGGAATATGTTTGGCGGCGCGCACGTGATGGGTGACGGTAAACGGCTAAGTTGCGAACGGCTGTGGGACGTGGTCAACACGATTCGCATTCAAGCGATGAAGCAGCACCCTTTTTACGCGACCGCGACGGATGATTGCCACAATTTTATCGAAAAAGTGGCGCACCGTTCGCAGCCGGGCCGCGGATTTATCGTCGTCCGCTCGGAAAAACTCGATGCCAACTCGCTTATCAAGGCGATGCGATGTGGCGATTTTTATGCCTCTACCGGCGTGATGCTCAAGGATGTTGCCTTCGATCCGAAGACCAAAACACTTCGCGTGGAAGTCGATCCGAAACCTGATACGAAATACACGATCGAGTTTATCGGTACCCGTCGCGGCGTCTCTATTCCGAAGACCGATACGATCAACGATATATATTCCCCGAAAATCGGTCAGATTTTCAAGAAGGTCAGTGGAACCGTGGGCGAGTATCACATGATCGGTGACGAGCTTTACGTTCGCGCCGCGATTCGATCGGATCGAAAGCAGCCTTTGGCATGTCCCAAGCCGGACGAACTTCAAATGGAGCAGGCGTTTACGCAACCGGTTGGTTTTTGACGCCCATCACGAAAGGCACGAGAATATTTTTTCGTGTTTATTTTTCTTTACTATCTTTTCACCACCGCCGTGGTTTCTCCCCCTCGAAATACAGTGTCGTTATAGCGAAATAGCAGTATTTCGGCATTTGTTATGAATTCTGAGAGCACTTCTTCCTTGTTTTGCTTATACGAACGGATCGTTTCTGTTAAAATCACATTGCACGATAGTTCTTGACCCATAAGCGAGCCGATCGAACCGACGAAACGGATGGAAACGAATGGAAATCCTGGATTACACCATTTTTGCAGTTTACATGATAGGCATAATGGGCGTTGGTGTCTATTATTTTCTGCAGAACAAAAGTGCGGAGGATTACTATGTCGGTTCGCGAAATATCAAAGCGCACCACGTTGGCATGTCGGTCGTCGCGACGGATGTCGGTGGCGGATTTTCGATCGGACTTGGCGGGGTCGGCTTTGCGATGGGGCTGGCCGGAAGCTGGCTCCTGTTTACCGGGCTTGTCGGCGCGTGGCTCTCGGCCGTGCTGATCATTCCGCGTTTAAAGCGTATTGACAAAAAACACGGGATGATGACTTTCCCCGACTTTTTGAAATATCGTTATAACGGTTACGTCGCTCTGGTTGCGTCGTTGATTTCGGGACTTGGTTATCTCGCTTTTTCGAGTGGTCAGCTTCTTGCCGGCGCTAAATTGGCGAAGGGTACCATTCTGCCGGAAGCGCCGGGCGGGATGGATCCGATTCTATTTGCGTTGATAATGATCGCCGTTATTACGATCGTCTACACTACGCTCGGTGGTTTGAAGGCCGTTATTTATACCGATACGATCCAATGGATTGTTCTGTTGGTCGGTTTGATTGTTATCACCATTCCGGTAGCGATCTACAAAATCGGTGGTTTTTCGGTTTTGTGGGAGAAGTTGCCACACTCCCACTTTTCATTACTGAATATCGGGCCTGCCACGTTTATCAACTGGATGATTACGATCATTCCGATCTGGTTCGTTGCCATGACCCTGTATCAGCGAATCTTTGCTTGTGCGACCGAACGCGAAGCGAAAAAGGCGTGGTATATCGCGGGAATATTGGAATATCCGATCATGGCATTTACCGGCGTGTTTCTTGGCATGTGTGCTCGGGCGGTTTTTCCGGAAATCCCTCTAGAACAAAAAGAGATAGCCTTGCCGAGACTGATCAGTGAAATTTTGCCGACCGGCGTGGCCGGCATTGTTGTCGCGTCTTACTTCTCGGCCATCATGTCGACCGCTGATAGCTGTTTGATGGCCTCGTCCGGTAACTTTGTCGGCGACATCGGACGAAAATACCTTTTTCCCAACATCTCCGACAAGGCCGAAATTCGGCTTTCGATGCTGGTGACGATGGTCCTCGGTGCCGTGGCGGTTGTGTTGGCGGCCCAGTTCGATACGGTCCTCGATGCGATTCTTTATGCCTATTCCTTCATGGTTTCCGGGCTGCTGATACCGACACTCGGTGCCTATTTCTGGAGAAGAGGAAGTTCCATCGGTGCGATCCTCGGCATGATCGGTGGTGGAACAACCACGGTTCTGTTAATGATTTATCCGCCGGACTTCATCACCAGATTCGGACTGGATATGACCTTCTACGGTATCCTCGTTTCTTTGGTTCTGTACATTACGGGTTCCATGTTTTTTCCTCAGAGA
>JASFHG010000600.1:0-3081 GCA_050123355.1 Planctomycetia bacterium | reverse complement strand
CCATGACCGGCGGCACCTTATTGCTGGTCGGTAACGAGACGATCGGCAGCCTTGCCGGCACCGGCGGAACGGTCGATCTCAGCATGGCCGCCTTGACGCTCACTCAGGATACCAACACCACCTACGCCGGCACCTTCGATGGGGCAGGGGGAACGCTTACAAAGCAGGGGACCGGCCAGCTTACCTTGACCGGTGACAGTAACACCTGGACCAACTCGAACGTCACGATCGATGGCGGAACACTCCGAGCCGAGCATGCCAACGCTCTCGGCGCGTCGATGAACACGCTTACCTTCGGGGCGACCGGCGGGACGCTCTCGATCGGTGCTGATCTAGTTGTCGACCCGGCCAGTGTCGTTTTGACCGGCAACGGTAGCATCCTGATCGACAATGCCAACGCTTGGACCATTTCGGGTGTTATCTCCGGGGCAGGTAACCTCACGCTCGGAAGTGCCGGCAACGGTTCGATCCAACTTGGTGGTGCCAATACCTATACCGGGGCGACGACTCTCGCGGGCGGAAATATCATCCTCGAAAGCGATACCGCTTTCGGTGCGACCTCCGGCGTCACGGTTGCCTCCAGCACGACCCTGACCAACAGCACGGCTGCGCGAGCGATCGACCGAAACTTCGCCCTTAGCTCCGGTGCGACGATGACGATCGCCGACCAGGGGCCCGGCAGCACTTTCTCCGGCATCATCAGCGGGGCGGGCAATCTTGCCCTGACCGGCAGCGGAAACGTCACGCTCTCGGGTGTCAATACCTACACCGGCAGCACGACCATCACCGGTGGGCGAGCGATCGTCACGGCCGACAATAATTTGGGTAGCGGTGGAGCTCTGGTTCTCAACGGTGGTAACTTGGAAGTCGACGCGGCCAACTACTCGACGGCCCGAACGATTACGGCCGGTGCGGCCAACGGCGGAATTTACAAGGCAGCTGCCCAGGCGAACACGATCTTCACCACGACCGGTCAGGTCAATGGCTCCGGCACCTTGACCCTCGACCTCGGAAGCCTCGGCAACATCGGCGAGTTCCGCGTCCAGCAGGAGAACATCGGCTCGGACGTCGGCTTCTCGGTCCAGCAGTACACCACGCTGGTCCTCAACGGCACCGGCAGCTTCACGATCGACGGACTCAGTGGTTTGGGTAACGTCACGGCCAACACGCTGACCGCCGCCGAGAACCTGACGGTCAACGTCGATACCGCAACCACGTTCGACGGTAATCTCACGATGACCGGCAACTTGGTCAAGACGGGTGCCGCACGATGGACGACGACCGGCGCACTCAACGTTGCCGAGTCGACGATCGTCTCGGCCGGTGAGTTGAAGATGAACGGCATCCTCAACGGTGACTCCCTGATCGTGCAAAACGGAGCGATCTTCTCCGGTACAGGTGCACTCAACGTAACGAACGTTATCGTTCAGCCGGGCGGCTCGATTCTCGCCGGTAACTCGCCCGGTACGCTCAACTACGGCGGCAACGTCACCTTTGACGGATCGAGCATCGATGTCAGCGTCATTCCACAGTCAGCCTCGCCTGCTCCGGGAGCCTATCCCGACCCGGGCGTCGACAACAGTTTGCACAACGTCGCAGGCACGGCCACGCTGAACAACGCGACGGTCAATATCACGGCCGATCCGGGGACCTACACTGACGGGGAAAACTATCAGTTCCTCACCGCCGGTACCCTGGCCGTAAACGGTTCGATCACGACGATCGATAACATCCCCGGTTTTCGGGCGAGCACTTATACGGTCGGTAATAGCCTCTGGTTCACGCTCAACGAGATCCAGTTCCTCAATTATGCGAACACGCCGAACCAGATCGCGATGGCACGCTACATGACCAACGTGGCCGAAAGACCGCTCAGCACGGCGATGGATCTGCTGTACAATACGATGGAAGCCCGTGCGACGGCGACCGACTTTGATCAGATTTCCGGGGCGGTTTACGGCACGACTTCGGTTCTCGGGTTGCAGAACACGTCGAATACGATGAACGTTCTGGCCCAGCGGCTCCGCCCGACGATGCTCGGCAGCCAGATGATGATGGCCCCGGCTTCCTACGGTTATAGTGATAGCCCCCAACTGGTCGCCCGCGGTCAGTACGGCTGCGGTTGCGAGTATGTGCCGACCTGGGGAGCCTGGTCGTCCGGCTTCGGGCTCGGCGGCAGTGTCTCGTCCGATGGCAACGCGGTCCAGCGCGGGCTGGAGTACTCACTCGGCGGGACTCTGGTCGGTATGGAGCGACGACTTGGCGATGCCATGCGGCTTGGCTTTTTCTATAGCTATGGCCAATCCTACATCAACCAGGACGTCGTTGTCGGTGTGCCGAATACCGTCAACACGAAGAACAACCTCTGGGGCTCTTACTTCATGATGAATGATGGAAGTGCTTACACCACGCTCACGGGAGCGATTGGATACGATGATTACGAAGCAAGGCGGTCGATCCAGATGGGAGCCATCTCGGCCAACGCAAACGGAAATCATCATGGATGGCAGTCCGCCGTCTATGTCGAGCATGGTGTAAGCATGGGTGGGCCGCGACTGCTCATCCAGCCTTACGGGGCACTTCAGTATATTTACCTGCGGCAAGGAACCTTCACCGAAAGCGGTGCGGGCGACTATGGCCTGGCCGTCGGCGGTATCGACCTCCACAGCCTTCGCACGATCGCCGGCGGTCGACTTGCAAGCACGCTTTGCTTCGGCAAATCGCAAGTCACCTTCGAAGGTCGCGGGCTTTGGATGCACGAACTGCTCGATCAGGCGACCGGTATCGTCGACGCCCAGCTGATCGGCAACCCGACCGGCGTACCGGCCTTCGCGATCTCGGGAGCCAACCTGGGCCGCGATTGGGCCGTGGTCGGAACGGGCGTGAACTGGCAGCTCGGACCTCGCATGAGCGTCTTCGCCGCCTACGACGCCCAAATAAACGCCCGCCAAACCTTCCACATCGGCTCCGCCGGCGTCCAGATGGTCTGGTAGTTTTCTAAACCACAGACATCTATTTATATGTACTGATAAACCAAACCAGCCCTGTGAGCTTCTGTACACCTGTACCCAAAGCTCCCAG
>JASFHG010000599.1:0-3085 GCA_050123355.1 Planctomycetia bacterium | reverse complement strand
GTCCCTTGTTTGAGTTGCTCTCTATTCGCTTGAAAATTTCGACGGTATGTGTATCGCTGGAGAGATTCTCTGCGAGGATGTAGGTATTGCGTCCCGGTATCAATTCGAGCACCTGTGGGTCTGTGTCATCGACAATGATGTTGTAGAAATTTGGCTGTTCGGCTGTGCCCCGATCGGTCATCTCCATGTCGATGTCGGTGCCGTTGAATTTGATGCGGATTGAGACGCCGGGATAGGCGAAGGTCGGCGCGCTCGGGTCCGCGCAGTCCACTCGACCGAAGTAGAGAATGTCAGGGTGATTGGGCGGCACCAAGACCATACCCGCGGCGTCCGGCTCCCCCAGTTCGACCATCTCCTCGAAACTACAGACGTCTTGGAATTCCAGCGGTGTTTCCGTGTCCGAGTCCGTGCTCGTATTCACCTCCGATTCCGTATCCTCTGTCGATGGTGTGTCGCTATCCGTATCGGCATCCGTGTCCGCATCTGCGTCAGCATCCGTGTCGGCATCTGCATCCACATCTGTGTCGGTATCGGTGCCCACATCCCCATCTGATCCTTTCCCCGAGTCCGGGGAAGGGGCGCTATCTCCGGAATCACAGGACATGAAGAGGCAGAGCTGGGAAATGGTTAACCCCCAGAGGGAGAGCATTTTTTTTGTGCGCATTGTGTTCGACTCTCTTTTACATATAATCCCCATTGTAACCGACCATGACCGAAAAAGACGCTACTGAAAAGGAACGGCATTTGTTGTCCTAGCTTGGTACCCCGCATCAGAATTCGCGACGTCTGGATGGTCAACCACAGGATTTCCTTCTATATCTTTCGTTCATCAAAAAAAATAATGATGTTCCCAAAAGAAAAAAATCAAAATATGTCAATGATTCAAATATCATAGAAATAAAACAAAGAAACATATCAACAAAGCAATCAAATATGTCAATTATTTGGGGGGCCTCAACGAAAATTGGAAACTTTTAGAGAAAAAAGAACGATAGAAAAAGTAGCGTCGTCCTACCACGGGGCAGCGCGGAGCATGGGGCACGTCAAGTTGTCACTGTACTGAAGTGCAGTTTTTAGGTAGAGTGAGGAGCGATGACGGATATAAAAATTCCATCAAACCCGCTGGAGAGCGGGGCCATTGACGCGGTCAACGATGCGGCGGAATCCGTCTCTAATACAACGGAGACACAGGGGACGGCATCTATCGCCGGCGACGGCGCTGATTCCATCGACAAGATAGCGGCCGATGTGGCGGCCGGCAGGATTGGACAAAACGAAGCTGTAGACCGAATTCTAGCAGATGTCATGGGGACGCCGATGATCGCCGCTGCACCGGAATCGATGCGTCGGGAGTTGAGAGAGATGCTTGAGAATCTCCTCGAAGACGATCCGCATCTCAGATCTCTTCGGGCAGCGATTTCCCCCGGCGAGATAGAATGATCCCCGTCGTTGTCGGACCTGTCGGCATCCTCGGCGTCGGGGTTGAGGGTAGGGCCACCATCGCATACCTTCGCTCCATCGGTGTTCGCGATATTGTCGCGTTGGACAGAAATCCCGTCTCGGATCTTCCGGAGGACGTTTCTACTTGTATCGGGGATCACTACGACAAGAACTTGGGCCGTTTTGCGACACTGTTCCGTTCGCCGAGTATCCGTCCGGACCATCCGACGCTCGAAGACGCACGCCGCATGGGATCGCGCGTTACCTCGGCCGTATCTTTTTTTTTGGAGAATTGTCCGGGGGAGGTTGTCGGCATCACCGGCACCCTCGGGAAGGGCACCACGGCGAGTCTGGTTGCGGCCATGAGCGCCGCCGCCGGCTTCGACACCCATCTGGGAGGAAACATCGGTCGAAGTCCCCTCGAGTTTTTGAGCGAAGTCTCCTCCGAGAGTCGGGTGGTGCTCGAGATATCGAGTTTCCAGGCGATGGACGCGTCGGCATCTCCCCGCATCGGGGTTGTGCTGAAGACGACCTCGGAGCATCTCGATTGGCATCGAAATAGGGCAGAGTATCTCAACGCGAAGGCGCACCTGTTTGCCCATCAACAGGATGACGGGGTGGTGATTTACAACAGTGATATCCCGGCGTCACGGCGTATCGCAGAGAACGGGGCGTCCCACCGACGTTCTTACGGCGAAAGAGATATCACGCCGCCCGGTATTCGAATCGAACAGGATGGTTTCAAGTTTCACGATGGTAAATCGCAACAGGTGCTTCCCATCGATTACAACACAATGCGACTGCGGGGCCGCTTCAATCGAGAGAACGTGGCCGCCGCCCTGTTGGCGGCCCTGGAGATTGGCGTCCCGACGGAGACCGCCTGTCGGGTGGCCGTCGCTTTCGAAGGACTTCCGCATCGACTACAGTTCATCGGCACGTCAGAAGGAATTTGCTACTACAATGACTCCTATGCGACGCGGCCGGATGCGACAATCGGCGCAGTTGAATCTTTTCGGCAGACGCCTCTCGCGTTGATTCTGGGCGGGTCGGAAAAATATGCCGATTTTTCCGAATTGGCCGATGTCCTCGCGTCACATCCCACATTGAGGCATATCTCACTTATCGGGGAGACCTCCGACCGTTTGAAGACGGTCTTGACGCCCCATTTGGCAGCCACGTGTGCATTGGCGCCCTGTGATACATTCGAGGATGCTGTCGATGCCGCCCGAATGGCCTTGAGGAGTGATGAGGGCGTTGTGCTTCTCTCCCCTGCGTGCGCCTCTTTTGGGATGTTCCCCAACTATAAGGTCAGGGGAGAGCAGTTCATCGGCAAGGTTCAGAATATAATGAAAACATAGACAATGAAGGAATTTGGCCGGGTGTGGGGAATAACATATGGCAAAAAGGTGTACAATAAACTGTAAACTGCATAAGACGCCATATGTAGGTGAAAGTACTACAGTGAAGGTGCTTCATGCACCAGGAGGATAATCATGGAACTGCAGGAACTGGTTGAACGCATCGAGCGGTGGAAATCCAGAATGTCGATAGAAGCGGAAGGAGAATCGGAACCAAGCGGTATTGCCGAAGAGGCGTCTGCCTTTGGGGAAACCGTATCAGAAGACGCAATTGTGGATGCGAATGA
>JASFHG010000598.1:0-3089 GCA_050123355.1 Planctomycetia bacterium | reverse complement strand
TGATGGTTTCACCCTCCCCCTGATAGCGAGGATTGACACTATTTCGATTGTGAGGGACGATGATCGTCCGTTGATATACTCAAGAATACATGTCCATTCCGCAATTGTATTCATCGTGATGTTCTCACTTTGCCGCTCGAACTGTTTTGCATTCTCGCGGCGGTGCACGTTGGACTCGGATTGCGGAACCCGTGATGTCTGCATTCAGTACAACTTGGAAAAACCGGACGCAAAGCGGTACTGCGTGGAACCGAACAACGCAAATGCGGTGCTGTGGCAATTTTATCAGAACGCCAAATTTCAAGGCGCGCCCGTCCATAAATCCGCGACCGGCATCAGGATAGGTCGAATTCTGTTACACAGCGGCCTCATGATCGGTAGCGGATTCGCTCTGGTTGCGGCGATAGATGCCGCAGGAAAGAGTTTTTCCGGCGAAGGCGAGCTCAATACCACGCTATACCTCAGCGGTTTCACCGCGACCATCGGTCTCGTCAGCATAGCGACACTCATTTCGAATATTTCAATGCAGATAAGGCATAGCGCGTACGCGTCGATGGGATACCGGCCCCCGTCATCGCTCGCAGCAGCGAGTTGGGTGCTGGGTACGCTAGGCCTCACGCTCTACGCAATAGGCTTCCCACTTTACTATGCATCCCCCGACGACCACCAGTGGGCCTGGATCCTGGTGGCGTTCTCTTTGGCGTGCAGTATCGTCGTCGACCAAATTCGCCCGTATTGGAACTATCAACTAATCCGTTCGACGTTGAAGGAAAAGAAGACTACAGTTCGCTGGTATCCGGTCCTCGGCAGCGTGCCCGGCAATACAAGCAGGGCGAACACGTTGAGTCTTGGACTTGGTGGTATGTTCTAATCTGGCGTCTCAGCCTGTCCGGCGTCGCGGGAAGGCAAGTTCCGCCGGGGTCGATAGGGGGGTCCTACAAGGCGACAGTCCCCAACTACTGCACTCATGGCTTCTCTTGTGGATGAATATTGAAAATATGAAAACCTACCCGATTACCCAGTCGAGGAGCTCTCGCAGCGATGCGGCGGCGACGCCCACGGCGGTGTCGGCGCCGCCGTAGTACACGATGAAGGTATCATCCGATTTTCGAACCCAACCATTGGAGAAGACGACGTTGGGGACGAACCCTTCCTTTTCCCAGGACATCTCCGGTTCCAGAAGGGGGAGTGTTTTGTTATAGCGCACCTTGCGGGGATCGTCCGCGTCCAACACCGCCAAGAAGAGGCGATACACCTCGTTGTCATCGACACCGTGATAGAGATAGAGCCAGCCCTCATCGGTTTTGATGGGGCCCGGACCCGACCCGATCTTTCGGTTCTGAAAGAGACCGGAGGGACGCATAAGACAGCTCGCGTTTCCCCAGTGGAATAGATCCGGGGATTCCGCGTACCAGACGCACGGCTTGCCGAAGTCCTTCACGATAGGGCGATGGAGCGCGATGTATTTGTTGCCGACTTTTTCCGGAAACAGACAGCAGTTCTTGTTTTCCGGCGGAAAGATAAACCCGTGTCGCTCCACTCTCTTGAAATCTGCCGTGCTCGAGAGCAGAACGCCGAAGCCGTCTTCAAAGGCGGCCGTACAGGTAATGTAGCACCGATCTCCGATCCACACTGCCCTCGGATCCTCGATGCCATAGGTTTCACTCGGGGTCTCCGGAATCATGAACGGTGCTGTTTCGACCTCGAAGTGTATACCATCCCGGCTTCTCGCGACGCGGAAATGGGAGAGGGAGGAGAGGTATCGGGTCCCGTCGAGGATGAAGTGGCGGGAATCGGAGAGATCGACGTTGGTGAGTCGCTCCTTTCGCCACGTTTCAACGGTAATCTCCGCGCTGCCCTGGCGGTGTGAGACCACCGGCACCTTCACCCATCCCGGCTCTGGGACAGCGGCCTCGGCGACCCGGAGGATGAGAATGATGTCATCGCCAACCATGCAGGCCGCGGGATTGAAGACGCCCACCACTTTCAGGTCCGGGCGCGAAGGTCTGATATCCGACGGTTTGAGTATAGGAGATTTAGAGATGCGTTTCAGTGCTGACATGGAGAGGAGTTTATCTCCGAGATCTGTGAGGGGCAAGTTCAACGCGGCGAGATATTTTGAACCCCGAGGCCCCGCGCGCGATCAGCAGACGGCCGGCGAACATGTCCTCTGGGGTCGAACGCCCGACAGCGCGTTGCGTTGTCCTATAAACGCAGTCTACTTTTTCGTCGGTAAAACATTAACGTTTTTCTGTATTGTCCGTTCATAAGACATAACACGCGTCTCCCAAGAGGGATGGACATCGACTCTTGGGAAAATGTGTGCGCGGGGAGGTGTATCGTTACGGATTTAGAATTTGAAAAGAAGCCGGAACCAGTGCATATTTCCATATCTCCGGAAGATTCGCTGCGTAGAGAGACTCTCGAGAGTGATGAGGCCCCGACGACGATGCCAATAGCGAAAAAGAAGCCGCGGCCCAAGAACCTTACGGTCCCTATGGGGATGCATATGGTGGATGAATCGGCTTTGAAACTGCCCCAAGACACTTCTCGTAAGGAGAAGACGAAAGAGGTCGAGGATGAGATATTCACTCTCACGCCGTCGATGATGGCGGAATCTCCGAAGAAGAAGGCGTCCCCGGGTGAGGGAAAGAAGCATGCAAAGAACCGCACACAAATCGGGATGCCAGCGTTGAAGCCGATCGCGCCGCCGAAGCCGCCGACGACCGAGGCCACGGCCCCTGATCCGGAGTCCCTCGAACTCGATCTGGTGTTGGAACCGGATTCCGACCCCTCGGAGGGTGATACTGTTCCACCGGAAGAGGGAGAGTTGGAAATAGGCGAAGCGCTTAGGGAGGTGCTGGACGGATTTGACGGGACGCCGAAAGAGGCGGCGGAACCGGTGATGCTGGAGACCGATGAAATCGTCGCAGAAGGGGAGGTTGGAGAGGGAGAGGTTGGAGAAGAGGATGTTGGAAAGGGGGATGAGACAGTTCAAACCGCGGAGAAGAAATCCCCCATGCTGGAGACCGTGGTAATGAATGCACCTGAGGCATCGGAATCCGGTGATTCATCTTCTACTTCAGATG
>JASFHG010000597.1:0-3090 GCA_050123355.1 Planctomycetia bacterium | reverse complement strand
GGTCAGGGCCAGCGCGGTCATGCCGAGCTCTTTCGCCCGCTGGAGCAGCCGCGGGATCGTCCCCGCCCCGTCGAGGAGGCTGTAATGGCTATGACAGTGAAGGTGAACAAACGGCGGCGCTTGTACTTCAATTTCGGAACTCATCCGTGAACTCTCTATCGTCTATCGTAGGGTGCGTCGCGACGCACCGGGACTAGGTGTTTTGATCAAGTCGTTTAGCGGTCGAATGGAATTCGACATGTTTTGGATGGTGCTTCCGCACCAGGGTGCTTTCTTCGGTCATAAAAACGTCCAAACGCGTCGAATTCCATTCGACCGCTAAACGTCCTATTGTATCGCCACCCCCTTCACCGGGCCACCCCCCTTGTCGGAACCCCTTGGCGGGCTGGAGTTTCTCGCGTCTAAGAATAATAATTCGGCGGTTCTTGGTATAATAGTTTTTTGTTATGACAGAGACATTATTTATTGTCGAAAAGGAAAATTTTTGACGGGCTATTGGCTCGACTTTTTCTCAGGATAAAAATTTCTAGGGGGATAGTGTGAATGACCGTTAGTGTGTTTGGTTTGAAGGCTACGATAAACCGAATAAAAGAGCTTGACATGGATTTCTTTTTTCAATAGAAAGTAGGCTTTTTGGGTGGGACGCTTCAAGACTGCGGAGAGTTGAGTCTTATTGATCCCGATGTATTGAATGATCGTTGTGCGATCGCAAACGCGGCTGTCCCGGCCGGGTTTGCTGGATTTCCGGCCGCAGAGCGGTTCATTAGCAATGCAGACCTCAATAGATGGATGGAATCAAAGATGTGTCCTTTTGTGTTTGGGGAAAGGAATCGATGAACACGAGTCTGCTTTCGCGATGTGCTTTTTTTGCGATAATTTTTGGTATCTTGTCGGTTTCTGTGACGCAGGCGGCCATTGTCGGTGTGGATGACGTCGATCCCATGCCCCCCTCTGCTTGGACGTATAATACGACCGCACATATCGGGCAAACCGGCTCGGGGACGGTCACGGTGGATGGGGGAGATCGGCTCGTCAGCCATTATGGCTATCTTGGTCTCAATGCCGGCGCGACCGGCTCTGTCTCGATCAACGAAAGCGGATCGACCTGGACGAACTCCTCGAACCTTTTCGTGGGCGATGCCGGAGACGGTATCTTGAACGTGGCCGACGGAGCGGCGCTCTCCAGCATGTACGCCTTTATCGGCTATCAGGCAGGATCGACCGGCTTCGTGACGGTCGAGGGAGATGGTTCGATATGGAAAAACACCGGCACCTTGAATGTCGGCGATTATGGAGATGGTTCGATGAGAATTCTCGACGAGGCGCTGGTTTCTTGTCGAGGGAGCACGATCGGCTTTCGGAGCAGCTCGACCAGCTTCGTGGAAGTGAAGGGGGAAGGTTCGATATGGGAAGATAGTGCTCACCTTCGGGTCGGTCAGCACGGCACCGCCACGCTCGATATCACTTATGGCGGCTTGGTCTATGTCGATGGGGCGCTGACGATCGACGGTGATTTGGACCACGATAGTTTCATCAACATGTCAACCGGTGGCATGCTTGCCCTGGTGGGGGAGGTGGATAACCTTGACGACTTTTTGGGTCTGATCGAGGGGACCGATGCGATTCGATACTGGAACGACTCCCTCGACGGCGAAGGGGGTTGGGACCTTTTGGCGAACGGGACGCTCGGTACTGACTATACGTTCACCCTTGTCCCGAAAGACGAATCGGCGAACTACACCGTGCTGACCGTGGGCGTCGTGCCCGAGCCGAGTACGGTTGCTTTCCTGCTGACGTTGCTGACGATTTGGGCCCGATTTGCGTTTCAGCGTAGGTGAGTATTTGTCTATCTTTTTAGTCTGTTTTTTCTGTATGGCCCCTCTGTAGAGTATTGTAACCATTTCAAGCTTGATTGAGTGTGTAGGAAAGGCTATATTCAAAGTCGTAATAGGATCTTTTTAGTGACTCATCTGTGGAGAAAGATCATGATTGTCTTTAAGCGAATTTTGGTTTTTGTTTTCTTGTTGACCGTGCTGAGTGGTTTCGCCAGTGCACAGGGGATCGATCAACTACCGGGCAACTATTGGTATGACTATATCGGAAATGTCGCGGTCGGTGGCCAGCCCAGCACCGAGGTGGGCGAGATGGTCCTCACGGCCAACTCGATGAGTTTGAGTTACCTTTCTTCCCCCGATGGTGATCCAGGCAACTTTGGTTTCACCTATACCAACCCGGTCTTGGATGAAGCCGGCTATCTGACGATGCAGACCAACTTGGGTCCGATGCAGGTCTTGGTCAACGGAAATTATATCGGCCGGATTAGCGACGGGACGGGCAACGAACCGCTTTCGCACGGTTTGATGCTTCGTAAGGCCGAGAATCCGACGCTTGCGGACGTCGCCGGCGACTATACGATCTTCCAGCATGTCATGCATGGCGACCCGGGTGATCCGCCGGAAGAGGCCGAAGGGATTTTCGGAACCGCCACGCTTTCTGTCGGAACTCCGAACGCATGGTCGGCCAATATTTCCATGCTGAATTCCACCGGCTTCTACCAGAACCTGCCGCGTAGCGGGACGTGGACGCTCGACAGCGCCGAGGGTACGATCGACATGCTCCAAACGGGCATGAGCACGGTGACCTGCAAGATTGCCGCGAACGGGATCTTTACGAGTACCATCATCGATGGTGTCAACAGCAACCCGGCACGGCTGGTCGCGGTCAAGCAGGGGACCGGCCACACGGTCGAGGATCTTGTCGGTACGTATACCTTGCAGAGCTTCGACTCGAACACTGCCGGCACCGAGTTTTGGGCCACCTGGGGTACGCTCGAAATCACCCCCGGCACGTCTTCCGGCGTCGGCAATTGGGTCACGACCACGTCGAATAGCGAGGGTGCGGTGGACGCGGTTTCCAACGGCACGTTCACGGTCGATGACGACGGGACCTTGCACATTCTCGACTGGAAGGATACGCCGATGAGCGGCGCGGTCAATATCGATCAAGACCTGCTCGTCATTTCCGGCATGAACCCCACCGCCGGCGAAGTCGGCATCATGTTCGCCGTCCGCCCGTTGCCCATTCCTGAAC
>JASFHG010000596.1:0-3102 GCA_050123355.1 Planctomycetia bacterium | reverse complement strand
GAGGAAAATCTCCCAAGGTAAGTTGTTTTTTGAACCGATGTTAAGATTTAGTGAATAGGAAAGATGCGCAAGCTTTTCATGGACGCGGCTGTGCGAAGGAATTGGTCAAGGAGCGGCACCATTAGGGATCAAAAACGTGACGAATACCCACGCACCCGAACAACGACTCAAAATTTTCAATGGTCAGGAGCCCGAGGTTACACGGCCCGAGATCGAAGAGATCCGAGGTCTTCTCCCGTTGATGAAAGCCTTCCGAAAGACGACCGGTTGGGCGCTTGACTATGGATCCGACGTGGAAGTTGCCAAGGTCAAGGCGGCCTCTTGGGCCACGCCCGTAAAGCCCGGTTTGGGTGCTCCGTCTGGTTACTTGCTTCTGGATCCGATCGAGTCTACGCCTGGTAGTGGCGATTTCGTGATGAAATTTTCGTCGGCGTGCAACCTTGTCGAGTCGGTCGCCGATCTTTTGGCCGAACTGATCCGTGCCAACCATGTGATTTGGCACCGCGAGGCCGAGCTTGCCGCCGGAGTGCCTCTCGTTGCGGATGCCGATAATTCCAATCATTTGGCCGCACGCCTTGAAGCGGTTCTGCGGAGTGGCGCCCAGGCAATCCAAGCGGATGCGGCCGCACTTTATTTGCTGAACGAAGATACCAGTGAGCTGAAACTTCGATCTTGCTGGGGACTTCCACGAAGTCGACTGCTCGAGCCGGCTCGATCGTTACAAGGAGCGCTTGGCGACCTCGAGGCGATGCTCGGCCATGCGGTCGTTTTGGAAGATACCAAGATGTTGCATCACTGGTGTGTACCGGAGGATTTTCCGTCGGCCGTTTGCGTGCCGGTTTCTTCGCCCACGTCGATCCTCGGTACGCTATGGGTCTTTTGCCGTCGCAAGCGAGGTTTTACCGATTCGGAGATCGGGGTGCTCGAGATGACTTCGGGCCGTATTTCCGCGGATCTCGAACGAGAGATGCTCATGCGTGAGGGGGTGGCCGGAGCGAATCTCAAGCAGCAGGTGGCGGCGGCCGAGCGTTATCAGCGTGGTGGTCTGCCGTCGGTGCAGCCGATGGTGCGTGATTGGAACATCGCCGGTTGGGCGGCCCAAACGTATGAGGTAGGCGGCGATTTCTTCGACTGGTTCAGCCTGCCCGGCAAACGGATCGCGGTGGCGTTGGGCGATGCGGCCGGCCAGGGGGTCGAAGCGGCCATGGCGGCCGGTGCCGTGAAGGCGGCGATGCGGTCCCATGCCCTGTACCAAACCGAAATCAGCTCGCTCTTGGGTCATTTGAACTCGACGATCTGGGGTGATTCGACCGGCGATCGGGCTATCAATTTCTTTGGAGCGATCCTCGAATCGGATAGCGGAGCCGTCCATTTTGGATCGGCCGGTCACCTTGGAGTCGTTTTATTACGAAATAACGGTTGGGAGCTTCTTTCGCAGCCATCGCAGCCGTTGGGGGCGGGTCCCGACGTGGCCTACCACAGCCAGCAGGTTTCGCTTGAGCCGGGCGAGTCGCTCATCATCTTTAGCGATGGGATATGCGACGCTCGGGACCATCGCGGTCAGCCGTTGGGCGAAGCAGGCATCGCCGAGCCGCTTCTCGGTATGGCCGATTGCCCGGCCGCGGAACTCCTCGAGATGGCCAAGGACCGTCATGAGTCCCATTCCGTCTGTCCCGAGAGTCTCGATCGGGCCATTATCGTAATCAAACGGACCGAAGAGCAGTAGGAGCTGTCCGAAAACCGGGACTGGCTCCCTTTTTTCAGGTGCCTGTCCCGGTTTTCGGACGGCCGCTTGGCGGCGATCTCTTGACACGCTTATCGAAGTCGCCTTAAAATAAAGGCTCATGACCATTGTACTGTAATAGAAGTCGTCGCCACTTCGTGGTATTTCTTTCCGGGATGTGATTCTTTGTATGTCACGTGTCGAGTTTGGTGGTGCGCCTTCTAGTTTTCTGCCGTTCCTTGAATAAAACGTTCGCGTGTGTATTTGCGCATTGTTTTTCTTGATACATAACATTTACTTAGAGCCTGTCCGAAAACTTATTTTCATTCAATGTTAGCCCCGTCGCTTGCGACGGGATTTCGAGGCATTGCCGGCCGCAGACGGCCGGGCTAACTGGGGTTTTCGGATAGCTCTTAACAAAAATAAGGATTTAAATAATCATGGACCCTATGCAACCACTTCCTCCTTTCTTTTATGAAATTTTTGATCCCTCTTTGCCTCGTCTCGGGCCTGGTGATGCGAGCTTGACTCGCAAGGCGTTTGAGATGCTGCCCGAAAGTTTTAGGCAGAGTGGCCGGGAAATCCGTGCGCTCGATATCGGGTGTGGGACCGGCGTGCCGACGATCGAGCTGGCCAAGCATATCGACGGTACGATCGTGGCCGTGGATAACCACCAGCCGTATCTCGACGAGTTGCAACGCCGGGCCGAGGCTGCGGGGGTCTCCGAGAAGATCGAAGCCCGGCTGGGTAGCATGTTCCAACTCGACATGGAGGACGGTTCTTTCGACCTGATCTGGTCCGAGGGGGCTCTCTATATAATGGGCATACGCGACGCGCTAACGATGTGCCATCGTTTGCTGAAGCCGGGCGGATGTCTGGGCGTCTCCCATATGGTCTGGTTCAAGCCCGACCCGCCGGAGCCGTGCCGACAGTTTCTGGAAGCGGAGTGTTCGTTTCTGGTCGATCTCGATACCAGCCTGGCGATGATGGAAGAGTGCGGTTACGAAGTGCTCGGTCACTTCTCGTTGTCCGAATCATGCTGGTTGGATAATTTTTACGACCCGCTGGAGAGTCGTGTTCGGTGGCTGCGAGAAAAATATGGCGACACCGATCCGGAGAAAACGGCCCTTTTCGAGTCGATCGAGAAGGAGATCGAGATCTATCGCGACTACGGATCCTACTATGGCTATGAATTTTTTCTGCTAAAATCTCAATAAATGGCAGTTGTCGAACCGAGCTCGGGTGCCTCAGGTCCTGGATTTGGGGCACCCGGCCCACAAAAAAGCCTTAAAAACGCGAAGAGGGTCCTTGTCGAGGAAATATCCAGAGGCTAGAATTGAGCGTCTCGGGTGGGGAACCCCCTATCCGGGAGGCATGTT
>JASFHG010000595.1:0-3129 GCA_050123355.1 Planctomycetia bacterium | reverse complement strand
GCTCGGGCCCATCTGGGCGGCCGAGACCGCGACGATCGGGCTATCGGCCAGATAGGAGAGCAGGTCGATGAAGTGGCACCCTTCGCCGATGATCCGCCCGCCGCCGCTGGCCGGGTCGTGGAGCCAGACGTCGGGTGGAATGATGCCCGCGTTGCAGGCCATGTGCATCGCCAACGGTTCACTGCGACCGGTCAACAGCGACTTCATCTTTTCGATATGCGGGCTGAAGCGGCGGTTGAAACCGACCATCACCTGCTGCTCGGGATTTTTTCTCACGGTCTCGATCACCTGAGAGAGCTGCTCGATATTCACGGCAAGTGGTTTTTCGGTATAAATATGCTTACCTGCTTCCAACCCTTTGCAAATCAGCGGGGCATGCCCGGCAGGCCGGTTGACGATGAAAATCGTGTTGACTTCGCTGTCATTCCAAACCAGCTCGCCGTCGGTGGTCGCGTTCTCGAAACCGTATTTCTTGGCGACGTAGCTCGCGGCCGGCGCATCGCCGAGCTCCGCGACATACTTCAGACGCGCACCGGTCTTGGCGAGGCACGGGGCCATAACCATCTTGGCGAACCCGCCGGCGCCGATCATCGCAGCGACCACTTTCTTGGTCGGCGGGGTGGGGTTTTGGGTGATCGGGATGGTTCGAACGATCTCGGTCGCGTCTTCGTACTCGAGCATGACGCCGAGCGTGGAGGCATCGCTCGAAATTTTGGCATAGGCTTCGGCCGCGTCGTCGATCTTGACGTGGTTTGTGATCAGTTCTTCGACCTTCAGACGCTCGGCGGCCAGGGAGCCGAGGATCGCCTCGAAGTTTCGCTGCTCGGTCCAGCGGACGTATCCGATCGGATAGTCCTGACCCTTTTGTTCGTAGGCTTCGTCATACCGGCCGGGGCCATAGCTGCACGAGACTTGGAAGGAGAGCTCTTTCTCGTAGAAGTCGGCCCGACGCAGGTTGAGACCGACGACACCGACCAAAATGATCCGGCCACGCTTGCGGCACATCTCGGCCGCTTGGTGCATCAGCTCGTCGGTCTTGGCACTGGCGGTGATGATGACCGCGTCGACGCCGACACCGTTGGTCCAGGTGGTGGCCGCCGTGATCGGGTCGCCGGCCCGGGCGTTGTAGGTGGTCGCGCCGTATTGCTCGGCGATCTTGAGCCGTTCGTCGCTCAGGTCGATCGCCATCACTTCACAACCGCTGGCCAGCAGGAGTTGGATCGAGACCAGACCGATCAGTCCGGCCCCGAAGACGACGACCTTCTCGCCGAGCGTCGGCTGTGCGAGCCGGATGCCTTGCAGGCCGATCGCACCGAGGACGGTAAACGTGGCCGCTTCGTCGCTGACATTGTGAGGAATTTTCGCACAGAGATTCTTTGGCACCGAGACGTACTCGGCATGCGGCCCGTTGGAGACGACGCGATCGCCGACGGTAAACTCGGAGACACCCGGCCCGACTTCGATGACCTCGCCGACGTTACAGTACCCCAGCGGCAGCGGCTCGTCGAGTTTTTTGAAGACGGCGTCCAGCGTCGGCATCAAGCCGTCGGTCTTCATCTTGTCGAGGACCTGTTTGACCTTGTCCGGCTGGGATCGAGCCTTGGCGATCAGGCCGCCCTTGGAGAACTCGACCAGCATCCGCTCGGTTCCGGCGGAGATGAGGGTCTTTCGGGTCTTGATCAGGACCATGCCCGGTCCACAGGCGGGCGTCGGAACATCCGCGATATGCGTTTCACCACTACGAAGATTCTGAAGGATTTGTTTCATGAGAAAGGTTTGATACGTGTGACAAAAAATAAGTTTCTATGGTTTTTCACATCCCAAGCCGAAATTGGGTCGCGAAGCGTGCCCTATTTCGGATCCGGAATAGGGACTGACGTCCCAATTCCGGCTTGGGGGGATACTGAGAATCTGCGTTTACAGTACCCAGCTTCCGCGTTGGTATACTATCCCCCAATTATAGCCTAGCGTCTGGGGTGGGGGATAGGGCCGAGTCGGGAAAATCCGCGAGAGAAGGTGTGATTTTATCACTTACTAATGACTAAAATGGCTAAATTGGCGTTCCGGTTGGGCGATTCCTCGACCTTTTTGCCCTGTTCCGTGTCGAGCCAAATCCGGTCGTGGATCTGGATGCCGCGGCTCTCGCAAAAGGCCATGAAGTCGGCGATCGAAAGGAACCGGACGTTCGGCGTGTTGTGCCACTCGATACCATGGTCCGCATCGATCCGCGGGGCACGGCCACGCTCGATCAGCTCCTCGCAGTAGGCATGGTAGGCGAGGTTTGGGAAACTGACGATCCCTCGCTCGCCGACGCGGAGCATTTCGTCGATAATCCGCTCGACATCGGTCACCGTCTGCAGGGTTTGCGACAGAACCACCACGTCGAACTGGCGATCGTTGAACGCGGCCAACCCTTCGTTCAAGTCGGACTGGACCACGTCGAAGCCACGCTCCACACAACTGAGGACCGTCTGCTCGTCCCACTCGACGCCCATGAGCCGCTCGTGCAATGGCTGCTGGTCCTTCGACCGGGCTCGGAGCTGGTCGAGCAGGCCGCCGTTTCCGCAACCAAGGTCCAAGACGCTGGCCCCTTCGGGGATCAGCTCGACGATCGAGTCGTAATCGATACGGCTCGGATCGTGGAAGATGCTGGTCGGCGAATGGTAGCGTGCCCGCAGCTCGTTCGGTGCAACCTCGCCGGACTCCTCCGCCTCTTCGTACAGGTTTTCCAAAAAACCGCGAAGCAGGCCGCCATAGATCGACAGCTCGTTCGGCAGCAAAAACGCGTCGTGGCCGCACGAACTTTTGATGTTGCAGTAGCTCACCCGTTTATCCGAAGCGATCAGGGCATCGACCAGTTGACGCGATTGGAACGGCGGGAAGAGCCAGTCGCTGGTATAGCTAACCAAGAGCCACCGGCACTGCGAGCGGGCCAGCGTTTCCACACGTTTTTCGCGAGTTTCACCGAGATTGAACAGGTCCATCGCCATCGTCAGCGAGCTATAACTGTTCGCGTCGAACCGCTCGCCGAACCGGTTCCCCTGATAGGCCAAGTAGGAACCGACCGAAAATTTGGTCTCGAAATCGGTAACGACATCCCGAGCCTTGAGCCGATCAGCGCCGAATTTG
>JASFHG010000594.1:0-3130 GCA_050123355.1 Planctomycetia bacterium | reverse complement strand
GCTAAACCGTGATTTCATAAACGAATTTACCAATCAGGACACTAGCGCCCAGCGGAAGCGGGTTTTTAAATGGTGCGTTAGCACCTACCAAAAAGCGCCGAACAAGCTCGGCGGCTAAATACCTTCTAAAAAACGTTTTTTAAAAGGTGCGTCTCGACGCACCCTACGATGAACGATCCAACACCTCTTCATACACCGCGCGGATCTGGCGGCTCATTTCGTGGTGGTCGAAGAGCGGCTCGCAGCGGCGGCGACCTTCCGCGCCGAGTTGGTCACGGAGCTCGGGGTCTTCGGCAAGCTGAACGATCGCGTCGACCAGCGGCTCTTGGCTCTCCGCGGGAAGCAGGTAGCCGGTCTCGTCGGTGACGACCACCTCGCGAGCGCCGTCGACGTCATAACTCACGACCGGCTTGCCGGCCAACAGTGCCTGCGGCAACACACGGGCCAACCCTTCCCGCAGACTCAAATGGACCACAATATCCATCGCGGAAATCAGCTCGGGGATCCGCTCCCGCGGCGCGAGGCCGAGGAACTGGAAATAGTCGGCCAGGCCGGCCGCTTGAATCTCGTCTTCGAACCGTCGCCAGAGGATCCCGCTGCCGACCAGCAGGAACCGGACGTTCGGACACCGCTCGATAATCGGACGGGCGGCCTGAAACAGATACTTGTGGCCCTTGAGGTGAAACAGGCGTGCGATCTTGCCGACGACCACATGCTCCGGCCCATAGCCCAACTCGCGCCGGATCGACTCGCGCAGGCCGGCCGATTCGAGAAACGGCTCGATCTCCATGCCGCTGTAGATCGTCGTAAACTTTTCGCGCGGGGCAACGTTTCCCTCGACCATCAGGTCGGTCATCGCATCGGCCACCGAGATCATGTGATGACACCGGCCGGCGGCCCAGCGTTCGCACTTACGAAAAAACGATCGCGAGATCCCGCTTTGATACCGATGGAACGGCGCGCCGTGGACCGAATGGATCACGGCCGGGACGCCCAGCTTCCACGCGACCGCACGCCCAAGCAGGCCGGCCTTGGCGCTGTGCGTATGGACCACGTCCGGCTTGAAGTCTTTTATGATTCGTTTGATCTTTCGATAGGCGATCAGATCGCGGACCGGGTGAATCGAGCGTCGCAGCTCGGGGATCAACTCCATCGGCACCCCCCCTGCCCTTGCCCACGGGATCAGATCCCCTTCGTTCCCCAACGGCGGCCCGGTCACCAACAGCACCTCATCCCCATTTTCGCGCATCATATCCTTACACGAAAGCACCGTATTTTCCTGTGCCCCGCCCAGCATAAGTCGCGTGATGACATGGAGGATTTTCATACCCTTACGGTAGCCGATCCCCCAAGCCCACACAACCCCAATTCGCGGGGGTTACGTCTTTTAGCCGTCGAGCTTGCTCGTCGCTTGACGCTAATTTTTATCGACGAGCAAGCTCGACGGCTAAAAGCACCATGAAACTCTTTTGTGCAAAGTGCTAGTTATGTTACCGTCGCTTGAAAAAGAAAGCGGTGACAAGTCCCCGCACTCCAAAACCCTAGCAAGAATGCCAAGCCGGTTCTCTGCGCAGCAGAGGGCCGGATCGAAATCGGAACCGGCTGCTGATCCGGCCCTCTGCTGCGCAGAGAACCGGCTTGGAAGAAAAAGGAACGTGATCCGGCCAACTAGCGTTCCTGTGGCTTCATGAGCTGGTCGAGTGGGACAACGGCGAAGTAGATGGACGCTTTCTTTTCGTGGCTCGAGTAGTAGCTGACCCAGAGTTTGTTGTCGTAGATGACCATGCCGGGGTAGCTCGTGTCGCCGTCGCTGGGGAAGGTGACGAGTCGTTCGGCGTGGCCGTTGTCGTGGATTCGGGCGAGGACGGTGGCCGTGTCTCGCTTTTTCTTGGTGCGATGGTAGCGGGTGCCCATCAGCCACGTTCCGTCGGGCAGTCGGACGAAGTTGGGGCCGCCGAGTCGCATGTCGACTCGCTTCCAGGTCCACTCGCCGGTGTAAGGTGCCTTGGCATGGCCGAAGAAGCCGTGGTCCTGGCCCGTCTCGCAACGTACCAAGATAAACATCTCGCCATCGGGCGCGAAGCGGACGGTCGCCTCGCCGACCCAGCCCCAAGGCCGGTCGAACGTCTTCACCAATTCGTAATGGATCCCGTCGGTCGTCTTGACCAGATACAGTCCCCTGGTTTTCTTCTTTTTGTTCGGCTCGTACACGACACCATACCCGACGCCGTCCTTCCAGGTCACGCGCCAGAGCCAGTCGATATTGGTCCAGACTTTTTTATCGATCACGATCGGCCTCACCGGGCCGAACCCTTCCTTGGGGTCCGACATGAACGCCACCTGGCCGATCCGCTTGATCAGTTCGCGCTTCTTGCCGTAGCTATAAAAGGAACCGCCCATCAGTGCCATGAGCCGCCCGTCGGGCGTGATCGAAAGCTTCGCATCGCGCAGGTCGGCTTTATCCTTCGCCAGCAGCGCAACCGACTCCCACTTTTTTCCATCCTCGGACACGAGGACACGGATCTTTCCGTCGTTGGCATGGTCCTTCGGTATGTGGCCCGAGCTTTCACGGAACGCGCAATAGAATTTCCCGTTCCAACGGATCAGGTCGGTAAACGCGTTGTGTCCTGCCTTGTCCCAAATCTTACGGGCTTCAAACTTCGGTGCTTGCTTTTCGGCATGCACGGTCGACAGCAGGGCGACGAGAACAATAACGGGCGCAAGACAATATCTCATGGCGGTTTCCTTTTACGGTGGGAGAACGATGCTCGTTTTTCGCGGGGGGGAATGATAGGTAAGTGCAATATATTTTACCCGTCTCCAACACGAAACTCAAGAAGAGGTATCATAAGATTCCCGACAGGTATGATAAATACAGACAAAAAGACGTCCTAGGGGGCGGTTGACCAACCGGCCGAGCCACGGTGCTGCTCGGAGGGGGTCGCTTCAAAAAGACGAAACGCCTCGGAATCGACCGGACCATGAGGATGGGCCGGAGTTGCAACCGGTTCGGTCGTCGACGCTTTTATAACGGCCGGCGAATCGGTCGGCGGCGTCTCGGTGGGTATCGCTTGAGCCGACTTGGACTCGGCTAGCTGAGAGCCGCTTGTATTGGATCCACTCGCCGGGT
>JASFHG010000593.1:0-3131 GCA_050123355.1 Planctomycetia bacterium | reverse complement strand
CAAGCCGGCAAGACGATCCTCGACCTTGCGAAGCAGGAAGCGTGAAAGGTAGTCCCTTTTTCCCTGCACCAACCGGCAGTTCGACTTGGGCCGCCGCCATGCGACCGGGCCGATTCCCAAAAGATCGACTCGCGGAGCCGAGGACGGCTGCCCGGTTTGCAGGCAGTTGGCAATTTGCAGCCCGCAGCTACCGGTTATGACCAACAGGTGCTCGGTCGTGCGAAGCATCGCGTTCCAATGCGGTTGGGCGATCCGTCGGAAAAACGGCGTCGAGGCGAGCAGGAACTGCCAACCGTTGTGAAAACTGGCCTTCCAGAGCGGCGGCAAAGGGGAGCGTTCCTCACCATCGGTCCAAGGAAAGTTGCGATACACCTTCCACGATTCCGGAAAATCGAGCGAGCTCATAAAGGTGCGTTGGATGTCGCTCAGCGCGCAACTCCACGGATTACTCAAGCCGGTAAGGAACACGATCTTGACCGGAGTAAAAGGATAAGCGGCTGCGGATTGTGCGTATATCATGGGCTACGGATCCAAAATTTTGAACGTGTTATCCTTGTGCACGCGAATTCGTCGAGTCCGCCACTGGATCGTCGACACAAAAACTGAGTGTAACCAATGGATCGGCTGTAACAGTTCCGACACAATGGACATCATCGGCCGAAGCCGCACGTCTTGTGCAAACAGCTTACGGTGCAGAACCCGGATCGTGACGTGTCGCACTACCAGCGTCACGCCAAGTAGCATGGCTGTAATGATTGTGTACAATTGAATAATATAACCCGTCATCGCCGCTGTAAGCAGCACCAATGTCCCGGCCAGCCCGATTCCCAACAGCAGTGGTGGAAGTCCCAGCATGACCAGCAGGATCATACGAACGGCAAGCGACTGATCACGAACCAGGGCGTCCGCAAAGACGAACCATCGATGCATGATTTGCATGTAATGTCGAAAGCCCGAAATACTCGTGAAGAGATACTGGGGGACAATGCCCTGATGGATCTTCTTGCCGCTATCACGCAACAATCGTGCGACCGCGTAATCGTCGCAAAGCCGGTCTTGGATCGACGAGAAACCGTCCAACTCGCGTAGCGTTTGCGTCGGCATCACGTAGAACATCCCGTTGATCGTAATCGGCCCGACCAGCGGGAGCATCGACAGGTAGGTCATGATGCTGTTGTTGTTCACGAAATGCGTCACGAGCGAATCCCAATAACCGGCCGTCGATCGGTAGCAAGGGATGCCCGTGTAAAGATCCGCCTGGCCGAGGGCCGCAACCGCGGTCTCCAAGTTCCTCTGCGAAATCGTCGTGTCGTCGTCGAGGATCGCCACGAAAGGCGTCTCGATCCGGTCGACCGCCTTTTGCAACTTGAACGCCTTCGGATTGACTTCTTCAGGAACCGGATCACACCAGACGACCTCGATTCGGGCGGGATACTCCTCGCAAAGCGTTTTCACGGCGGCTTGCCCCGGAGCGTCGTTCTTATCGACCAGCCAGAGGAACCGCGTGTCGGGGGACGTGTTTTGCAGCGTCGATCGCAGCACGTCGGACAAACGCGGATCACCGCCGAGGATCGGCTGGACCACCGTGACCAGCTCGGGCGCAAGCGGTTCGTTACCGGTCGGCTCGCGGCGAATAACGTAAAGGCAAAGCAGGAACTTCGTCAGCAGGATCGTCAGGTAGGCCCCCAAGCCAATCGCGATGATCACAAACAGATAAACCATCAATTCCCTTCATTATTTTGAGACTGGATCCAATCGACGAGTCGCTCGACGCCCGTCTCGATCGATACTTTCGGCCGTCCGAACGTGTTGAGCATCTTCGTGACGTCGAACGTTTTCGAATAGGCGAACACATGGACACCGAACCGAGTGATCGGCGGCTCACGCCACGGCATCAGCAGCCCGTAAATGCCTTCCAGCAGTGCGGCGAATCGCATGGCCGAACGGGTCGACACCTGACGAGTCGGCTTCGGAATCGACAGCCGTGAAAAAATGTCCAGCAGAAGGCCCATAATCTCGATGGGCTGGTCGTTCGTGAGATTAAACTCGCCCAAAATATCGTCCCGGGTTGCAGCCTCGACGATCATGTCGATCAGATTGTCGATGTAAATCAAGTCGCCGACCGCAGGCCTGTCGGGCGAAACGAGTCGCGGAAGCCGCCCCGCCCGTGCGGCGGCCAGGATTCTCGGAAACAGAACCGTATCCCCAGGCCCAAAGACCGCGCGCGGCCGCAAGATGACCCAAGGCCCGGGATACTCCCGGACGAGTGCTTCCGCCTGAATTTTCGAGGCCGCGTAACGATTGACCGGTTTCTCGGCCGGCGGATCGGTTTCAGTAATGTCGAACTGATGCCCGGGCCGATAGTAGACGCTCGACGACGAAATAAAAACGAACCGTGGCCGACCATGCAAGCGGCAGTAGTCAAGCAGTCGGCGCGTCGCTTCAACGTTGTTCACCTCGAACTGGTGGCGACTCCCCCAAGGCGACGACCGTGCCGCCGCATGAACCACGACGTCGAACGGCCCGAATCCTTCAGGCAACGGATCTTGCAGATCGTGCGATATATATCCCGGCAAGTCGATTTTTCGCCGCCCGATCCCGACCGTGTCGAAACCGAGCTCTTGAAATCGCCGATGCAAAACCCCACCAATAAACCCCGAACTGCCCGTTACAAGCACCGATCGGCCTAACATGATCCCATTTCCCTTATCTCGCCCAACCTGTCTTCGCCAGCATCATATTGCTACAAAGAAAACTAATGGATCTTTCAACCTTATCCCTCTTGGCGAGAAAAGAAAAGGAATATAACGCCAAATTTCATTATTCAAGATTACTGGGTTTTTGAATATGCCACACTATGAATGAACGTTTTTAGGCATAGACTGCCACACCGCATCGAACACTCATACGGCCGATCGTCGTAAGTGAAATTTTAGTCGGCATTTGTGCGGTTGTCAAGAATCGGATCGGAGATGGAGCTAGAAAACAAGACGAGTCTACCCCTTCAGCGAAATCCCGTTAATTGCGGCGGCGCGTTCTTCGGTGGTGATTTTGGAGTAGACGTTGCTGGTGAGTTTGGGATCGGAGTGGCGGGCTAGTTTTTGGGCCATGATGAGGTTGACGTTGCTGCG
>JASFHG010000592.1:0-3133 GCA_050123355.1 Planctomycetia bacterium | reverse complement strand
GCCGACTCGGCGCTGAACCACGAATCGCTCTCGGCGGGGATCACGCTCTACCTCGATCAGACGGATGCCGACGGTCAGCCGATCAGTGTCGAGCCGAAATTCCTGCTCGTCTCGACGAACCAGAAGCATGACGCGATCCGGCTGACTCGCGGGACGCAGTTGATCGTCGCGGGCGGGGACGCGACCGCTGGTGTCAGCCCGACGTTGATGCCTGCGTTGAATGCCCTGGCCGACGAGAATCTGACGGTCATCTCCAGCCCGTACCTGACCAACGCCAAGTACACGGGCAACTCGACCACCGCTTGGTATCTCTTTGGCGACCCGGGGCAAGTCGACACGTTCGAGATCGGTTACCTCAAGGGGCGCCGAACCCCGACGATCGAGAAGGGGAACACCGACTTCAACACGCTCGGCATGTGGTTCCGTGTCTACTTCGATCTCGGTATCCGCGAGCAGGATTGGCGAGGCATGGTCAAATCCGACGGTCAGTAAACTCTCCATTCCCAACCGTAACGAGCGGGCTTAGCGTAAGCGGCCCGCCATGTACACAACCAACAATCAAAACAACACTTTTTTAACCAGGCGGGGCGCTCACGCTAACCCCGCTCGTTACAGGAGCAAAAATGACAGTTATTTATAAACAACGGGGCGATTCGATCGACTATACGCCCAGTGCGGACGTGGCGGCAGGCGACGTGGTGGTTTTGTTCGACCTTGTCGGCATTGCCAAGCTCGACATCAAGGCGGGCGAACTGGGTGCCCTTGCGGTGGTCGGGGTGTTCGATTTCCCGATCGAGGCCGGTTCGACACTTGAAGTGGGGCTCGCTGCCTATTGGGATGCCAGCGGCGGCTTTGCCACGGATGTTGCCACCGACAATGCCTTTCTCGGCAAAACGGTTTTTGTGGACGCAACCAACAACCGTGCCCGGATCCGACTCTCGCAATGAGTTTGTTAACCAAAGGTGCCGAGTGGCTCGAGCGACAGCGTCATGCATATCTGGCGGTCGACATGGAGTATCAGCGCGACGCGGTGCGGCTGCCGCTCCGAGCCACCATCGGCCAGACAATTTTCGAGGTGTCCGACGAATACGGTCGCCTTATACGAATCGAATCGCGTGACTTTTTGATCCGTGCATGCGATTTAATCATCGACGATCAGGTCGTCACTCCGCAAGTGGGCGACCTGATCCACGAAGGGGATTTTACTTACGAGGTCATGAGCCCATCCGGCGAGCCGGAGTGGCGATACTCGGACATCAACCGGCAAACCTTACGAATCCACACAAAGCAAGTGTAAGCGGATGGCAACGATCACGGATCTAGCCCAATCAGTAGTCAACGAACTCAATACGGGCGAGTTTTCGCTGGAATTCACGGCGGTAAGCACGCTGTTGCCTTCCTACGAACTCAAGGAACTCAAGACGCTCAAGGTCACGGTCGTCCCCCGCTCGCAAGTGTTTCAGCGGGCCAATCGTGCTCAAACCGCCCGCGAGGTCGAGATTGACATCGGGATCCAGAAAAAGTTCTCCGGCGACAGCGAGGCCGGACCATTGCTAGACCTGGTCGACGAGATCGCCAATCATTTTGATGGCAAGCGACCGACCACCATGCCGTCGGCCATCTGCTCGAAAGTGGTCAACGAGCCGATCTACGCTCCCGAGCATATCGAGCAGTATCGACAATTTACCAGTGTATTAACCCTGACGTTCAAGGTGTCATGAATTACCAAGTTTTGAGAAACGAGATCGAGTCGCACCCCGAGGTGTATGCGGACAAGACGCCCGAGGAGATCGCGGCGATCCTCAATACGGCCGACCGGCAAGTTCTGCGGCAACGCTGGGTGTCGGCACGAACGCTCTACAACGAGCTGGATGACGCTGAGGAGATCCTGACGCGGCTCGAAGCGGCGGCGGCCAACCAAAACGTGCCCGAAGCGGTCAGGAAGATGCTGTCACGGGTGCTCGGCTGGCTGGACAACCCGTCGGGCCAATACCCGGGCATCGACATCGGCTCGGCCAAAACGCAACTGATCGTCGACGGCTTGGTAGGAATCCTGACGGCAGATCAGGTCACCGCGATCAAGTCGCTTGGCTATCGGACTGTCAGTCGGGCCGAGGAACTTGGTCTTGGCGCCGTTCTTTCGGGGCACATCGTCAAGGCAACAGCGGAGGTGGCATCATGAGACGACAGTTAGTACGCAGCAAGCCGAGGCTCTTGACGATAGATGCGGTCAATGCGTCGATCGGTGCCGGGGCCAACCATGTCAGTGCCGAGTACGAAAACGAACTTGGGCATACCATGGCCCACATTTCGATCACCGTACCGGAAGTGAGTCAAACGGCAGGCACCATGTTTTACGTGTATGTGCTCCATGACACGCCGGGCGGATTCGAAAATGGATCGACCACGCAGGATCCCTCGAAATATTGCGTGGGAGCGATCTCGGCTTTTGGAGTTTTTATGAACCACCACCGCTGTTTCGACGTGCCGATCGAAAATCGTAAATTCAAACTGCTTCTTCGGAACGAGTGGGGGACTACGGTGAACGTTTCGTACCAAGTCGCGACCAGCACGTTGGAGATTTTGGAGTAACGATGGCCTTTTCGATCACGAATAACGGAGCGGTCCAAATCGCACCGAAGCCGGTGTGTGCATTGGATCCGACCGACGGCATCACGCTCTGTCTCTGGTATCGTCGTCGGTCGGCGTTGGCTGCCGGGACCGTTCCGATCCTGTCGTGGGGAAGCGGCGAAGAGACGCAGCTGCGTCTGTTATCCACCGGCATCGGATCGATTCGGGCCGACTGGAAAATGCCAGGTTACACCCAGCAAAGCCTGGCCTTTAACCAGATATTGCAGAACCAGTGGTTTTTTATCCTTCTGAGGATGGGCCCCGTTTTGTTTTTTGAAATGTCGGTCATCCTGCGAAATTCACCGCCATGGATTTCCACCGCCTCGAGCAAATCTTCCTTCCCCTCGCCGCTTTTTACCGACAGCTCGATTTACTTGGGCTATGACGACGAGTTCGGATATGGCGAGATCGACATCGCCGAGATCAGCAAGTTCGATCGTGCTTTGAGTACCTTCGAATTCATGGAGCTGGCCAGAGGGGCGGATCCGTTGCAGTTGGGCAC
>JASFHG010000591.1:0-3134 GCA_050123355.1 Planctomycetia bacterium | reverse complement strand
TGACAGCCAAGCTGTTTTAAAATAATTTTGAATTTTATGTCAGTTTTTTCAGTAAGTAAGCTTGACGAGATGGAAAAAGGCCTCTAGGTTGGACTCATACCGATCGAGAGGGCCTCTCCAGAATTGTTTTCAACTCCAGGACTCCCAGGAGGTCCTCTCGATCTTTTTGTTATGACCTGCATGGCCAATAAACTGCCTGTGATCGAGACAGGTTGCACAGAAATTGTTACCATGCCGGTCAATAAAAATACAACCCTATTAAAAGGAGACATGCATATGAATTTAAAAACCAAGTGGTTGTGTATGGTTTTGTTAACGGTGGGATGCCTCGCGACGCTGCCGGCGTATGGAGCCATTCTACCGCCGGGCGGCTGGGCGGGAGCAGACTCGCTGATCGACCCGCTCGGCGACCAGGCGGAAGATAGCCGCGATATTGTCGGCCTGTACTACAAGTACGACGCCGGTACGCACTTTTTCCGGATGGACATCGCCGGCGCGCCCGAACAGGTCGGAGGCCAATTTGCGGCGGAATATTTCCTCCAATTTGATGCCATACCAGGCGGAGGGACCGCCGCGGATTCCTCCTACATCGCCGAAAGCCTGCTAGGAATCGATGCTCTACTCGGCTCCCACTTCACCGTGGCGGGCGGCTGGACCGTCGACCACCTTCACGCCTACATCGGGCCGCCGGCACCTGCTGTCAATACGGTTATGTTGGCTTCCTTGGGCGGATATTCCGACTTCACGGAAGGGGGCGGGACCATTTTACAATGGGCAGTCCCGGGGCCCGCGCTTCCGCCGGGATCGTTTACCGTCTATGGAACCACCATGGACATTTCGGTCCCCTCGACGTTCGATACGACCGCCGGACTGGCCGTTACCGTCCCCGAGCCAACCATCCTCACGCTACTCGCGGCAGGAGTGATCGGCCTCTTCGTCCTCCGACGAGTTCGCCGTCGTTGAGCAGCCCGCTCGACTCAAGAAACTCAATGCACGCCCAAGCGATCCCGAATAACAAACGGGATCGCTTTTTTCTTTAGCCGCCGAGCTTGTTCGGCGATTGGAAGCACGAAAATATCCCCCCTACCCTCTTCCCAAGCCGATTCTCTGCGCAGCAGAGAGTCGGATCCGAACTGCAAGCCCTCTTTGTTTCCCTAAGTACGGAAGCACCTGCTGCGCAGAGAACCGGCTTGAACCGAAGTAAAACGTTTATTCATACCAATCGGCATATCCTGACCACCACTGGGGGGATATTAATTGAAATTCCTGTACTTTTAAGGGGCATGGAAAAAACGTTCTGCTCGAAAGCTATTATTGCGAAGAGGTTTTGCTTTGGATAAGCAGGACTTCATTCTTTAGGACCCGGTATGCAAAATCAGTTTTTCATCGTTTCTCCCGCGAAGGATGAAACTCTGAAACGAAAACAGGAACACTACCATGAGCAGAAACGAAACTTCGGAATTGGACCGGAAAACCCGTCCAAGCAAAGGCAAGATTTATACACTGGCCGTTATTTTAGTGCTTGCCCCACTCGCGGTGTCCTTCGTCGCATTTACTCTTGTTGACATCAAGGACTCTCAAGATTTACGCAAAGATCAATTGAAAGCGATTGGCGAAATGCTTGGCAATAATGTCGTCGCATTACTTCACTTCGACGACCCCGAGGGAGCAACCTCTCTGCTTACTTCCCTGTCCAGCCAACCTTCAATACAGGCTTGCGTTTACAATGCCAGCGGAAAGCCCTTCGCGACCTACCCGGCGGCCCTCGATCTCGAGAAGGCCCAGATGCCGCTCGAAGCTCCGAAGGACACCCTTTCGAAGATCGCCGATTCCAAGTTGAACATGACCTTGCCGATCCGTTCACATGACGGAAAGCATTTTCTCGGAACGATTTACCTCCGTGAAGATCTCGGAGACGTTTACAACAAAATCCTCGATCGCTTGCTTCTACAATTTGTAATCCTGCTCGCCGCTGTGAGTGTCGCACTCTTGGTCGCCGGTCGACTTCACAAGCGACTGGCATAAAAACTACTGTTTTTCCGAGCGCCAAACTATGTTCGGCGCTCGGAAGCACGAAAATCGCCACCATCCTCTCCCCAAGCCGATTCTCTGCGCAGCAGAGAGTCGGATCCGGAGCTGGTTCTGACTTCGATCCGACTCTCTGCTGCGCAGAGAATCGGCTTGGACCGAAGTAAGGTGCGTCGCGACGCACCCTACGAGAGGCCGTAGGATTTTGCGAGAATCTTGGCCGGGTGGAGGGTTGGCTTGGCAGCGCATTGTTCCATTTGCATCTTGCAGGTGGCGCATTCGGTCAGGCCGTAGGGGGCGCGGCTTTCGCGGAGTGGCCCGAGCATCGGGAGGCCGGCCAGGATGGAGAGGTCGTAGTTTTTCTTTTGAAAGCCGAACGTGCCGGCGATGCCGCAACAGCTGTTCGGAAGCATCTCGATCTCGACGCCCTCGATCCGTTCGAGCAGGGCGAGCGTGCCGGTTTCGATCTGCAGGGCCGCGTAGTGGCATGGCTCGTGGTAGGCGAGCGTCATCGGCACGGCATGCGTCGGTTCTTTGAGCGTCCCCTCGCGGAGCATGCGGCCGAGGTAGTCGGTCAGCTCCAGCGTGTTTTCGGCGACCAGTCGCGCGTCGGGCGAGTCGACCACGTCGAGATACTCCTCCTTCAAGCAGAGCGCGGCGGTCGGCTCGCTGGCGACGATCGTGTAGCCTGCCCGAACCGCCTCGGCCAGGTGGCGGACGTTATGCTCGATCGTCTTTCGGGCACGAGCAATATCGCCGTAGCTGATCGACGGCATGGCCGCCTCGTGCTGTTCGGGGATGATCACCTCGACACCGTTATGCCGAAGCAGGTCGACGACCGCGCGGCCCAGCTCGTGATCGTTGTAGGTCGCGTAGAGATCGACGAAGTAGGCGACCTTCCCGGCCGGTTGTTCGATCGGGCCGAGTTTTTCGAGATACTTGCGCAGCTTTTTGATATTATTGCCCCAGGCAAACGCCGGCAGCCGTCGGCGATGGTCGATGCGGCCGATCCACTCGAGCATCCGGCTGGCCAGCGGGAGTTTCATGCCGAAGTTGGCGATCGGTCCGAACGTCGACCCGAGACGGCTTATCGACTCGCTGCGGGT
>JASFHG010000590.1:0-3141 GCA_050123355.1 Planctomycetia bacterium | reverse complement strand
AGCGTGCTCTTGGCGTAACCTCGTAGGGCCGCCAAAGCGTCGCTGAATCCTGCAGGTAGCTTTTCGCCGTTGCGGTAAGTGTGGCGGTCTACCTTCGACATGATGTTCACGTCGATGCTGCCTGGCACCGCATAAGGGCGAAGCAATTCCTGCAGCTTGCGGCGTTGTTGGACATCGCCGGTTGCAAGCATCTCGCGATAGGTCTGCAATAAGGGCGATTCCGGCAGCATTTCGCAGTAACGGGTAATCTCACTTCCCGGCTCAAAGGGCGAGGCCTGAAGCAGATCGACCTGACGCTGGATCAGGCAATCCAACAGATTCAGATAGGCCGTGATGCGTCGGGCACGAGCGTCGTCGGCATCGTCGGTGATTTCCTCATAAGGTTCTCCCTCACGCTGGCAATGGAATTTTCGCATCTGTTCGATGAGTACATCATCGACCAGCGAGATGGCCGAGGAAATACCGTACCTGGCGATACGAAGCGGGGCATCGATCATGAACCCGGTGCCCATAACGGGAATGTGGAAGGTGTGGGCGCTCTGGAGAGCTGCGTCTGGCATGGTTGCGTCCGATTCACAGGAGGTTATGCTGCGGCTGTCGGGCGCGGTAGCGTAAATACACAACGCGAACTCGGACGCAGTCCGGTAAGGACAAAAATCAAACGAGTATTCTACCCGCATTCAACCAAAAGGTCACTACCCATTGTAAACATTCCGTCAGAAACAGCGTCGGAAAGCCGACAGTTACCAAACTATTACCAATATTCCAGACAAGTTCTACTTGATCTTGCCGACAGAGGGGTAAGAAGAGCACTTTTTTTGAAAAAAGACGGAATCTCCCATTCCCTTTCTCAATTAGCGTGATATACTGCATACGTATGATAGTTGTGAGAAGTGAAGTGGGCCCCGGCTCTATCTGAGCGTTCTCGTTCTAGTCACCCAGTTATTTGCAGGGCGGTGCTTGTCTTTAAGACGCTGCTTTCTGATCGCGGTTGATTTTCTCCCTCTACGCTACCGACCGCCATCCTCCCCGACGTAAACGGGCCCTGGGTGAACCGATGGTTGTCTACTATTTGTTTTATTTTTAAGGAGTGGCATCATGCCGCAAGGAAAGATCACAAAGTTGGTAAGTGAAAAAGGTTTTGGGTTTATTGAGGGAGAACGTGGTGAGTTGTTTTTCCATCACAGTTCGGTCCAGGGAGCGAATTTCGAAACGCTTCGTGAGGGACAAACCGTGACTTACGTTGAAGGTCGTGGTCCCAAAGGGCCTCGTGCCGAAAATGTCGTACTCGCGTAGCCTATTGAATCGCGAAAGGAACATTCTGTGAGCAGTATTTATGTGGGCAATCTGGCCAATGAGGCTACGGAGGATGACCTCCGAAACATATTTAGCCAACATGGTAAAGTATCTGCCGTAACCATTGTTGTTAACCGCGAAACGGGTCAGCCCCGTGGCTTTGCGTTTGTCGAAATGCCAGACGGTAAAGAGGCTGCCAACGCCATCAAGGAAGTGGACCTGCAGGAAATCTGCGGTCGGGCAGTCTCCGTCAGTGAGGCCCGCCCCAAAAAACCGGATCGACCTCGCCGAGGCGGCGGTCGATACCGCTAATCGACATTATTCAAGGGTGTCGACGATCAACCCGAAGACACCAATGTGCCCTGCTTCCGGTCTGGCTTTCCCTGTCCAGACGGGGGCAGGTTCTTTCTCATTACTTTCTTGGAGAGATTCTACCCGCCATTCGGTCCCGCACGAATTCTCGGAAATCCTTGGCCACACCCCAACGCTATATAAGTACTGGATAACTGAGTCGCAAGCTTTTTATCGCAAAATATTTGGGCGATGGAATTGAGCCGGATTGTTCTGTTTCCAGATGCCAGGACGGCTGACAGGCTGAAGCGATGAGTGATATCGGCTGACTGGAGAAATTCTTCGAACGTGATGCGGATTGTTTCGAGCGGAGATACCCCGGTTGGGTCGTTGTGCAACCAATCCTGTTCGCTGGGGGAAACGGAGAGGGAATTTGGATCATGAAGTAACGTAAGTCCTTTGATAGTAGCACTTACGTTGTCTATCTCAGCGTTCGACAAGCTAGGGGTCACTGGCTCGAGTCCAGTATCGCCCACTCGGTGGGTGTCAATTTCGCTCCCAAACACACCAAGCCAATTCCAAGAAGATACAGTTACAGTTTTAAAATCCAAACATAATGTTATAGACTGGAGGGTATGCGCATCAGATCTGTTTTGCTTTCTTATCATAAACAGGAGGTACATTACAAAAGCGTTATGCCCCTTAAAAGCTAGAAGGTGTAGCTATCAACAAAAACAGCAAGGGAAGAAAAAAGGGGGATTTGGGAAAGGACAAGCCATTCAACGGAAACTCGAAAGGAATCCGTTTTTTGTTGCTATCCCTCGACGATCGTCAGCACGATTTCTCGTTCAGAGCGTGGGCCGTCGAATTCGCAGAGGAAGAGGTTTTGCCAGCGGGAAAGGAGCATGGTGCCGTTGGCGATGGGAACCGTTTCGGAAGGACCAACCAGACCGGCCTTCAGGTGGGCGTCACCGTTGCCGTCCTGTCGATCGTGTTCCCAGCATCCGGCCGGGGCGATTTGACGCAAGAGTGTGATGACGTCTCGCTGCACCGAATCGTCCCAATTTTCCTGGATCATAATCCCGGCGGTCGCGCCGCGTACGTAGACATTCACCGTGCCGCATCGAACGCCCATCTTCCCGACGGCGGCCGCCACTCGGTCGGTGATATCGTAAAGCCCTTCTCGTAAGTTCGTCGCTATTTTAAAGGTCGTTTGCATTTTGGCCTTCTAAATCTTCCAAAGGGAAAATAATAAGTTCAGGGGGACCGTGCAGCTCGCGTTTGTACGGAATAACGCGGCAGTCGGGATGTTGCTCCTCGAATTCCAGAATGGCCGAATCGGATATCGCGTCACAGTCGATAAAAAGGTACCGAAGATGCTTGAGGCGAGAGACATCGGACAGGCAACGGTCCGTCAACTCGTCACTTTCCAGATAAAGGTCCGTCAGATTCTCAAACTCAGGCATGTTGAGTATCTCATTCAAGTCGCGGTCATTTGTCCACAATCCGATGGAAAGTTGAAAAACGTGAGGGGTTGGAAAAACGTGTATTTGG
>JASFHG010000589.1:0-3142 GCA_050123355.1 Planctomycetia bacterium | reverse complement strand
GCTCGATCCCCTCTTGTGAAAGAGGCGTTCGAGAGTGGACACGGTTAACACAACCCGCGCCTCAGGCCACCCGCCTTTAACATAACGGGTTCTCATTAATCCTGCGTCGTATGCCTCCTTGACAGAGGGCCTTTCCTTGCGCAGAAAGAAGAGGGTGTTCAGCTTTTTACAAAACGTAGAAAGTCCTCTTTTTCATAGGTGCCAAAAATGAAACGACTTTTATTACTTTGCTGTTTTTTTCTTCTGGTAACTGCGTTTAGTAACGTAGGCTGCGGTAAGGCGGTTAAAACCTGGCCTAAGCCGGAGCAATATTTCAATAATCCAAAAGAAATAGCCTTGTGCCATGCTATCGAAAAACAAGACATCAAGGCAATCGATAAGCTGGTTGCTGAAGGGGTTGATGTGAACGCTAGGGGCGATGATGGCATGCGATTTTTGATCTGGGCCTTTCCTGCCGAAAAAAGCTTTAAAAGACTCCTCGAACATGGAGCTGATCCAAATTTCGTTTGTGAAACTGATTTTAAAGTATGTCAATATAGCTTTAGTAAGGGAGATTCTCTTCTTATGAAGTCTGCCGGAAAATACTTCGATAACTTTCGAGTATATTGGTCCTTGCTCATGGAGCATGAAGCCGATCCAAACCTTGGCAGAATACCACCACTATATTTGGCATGTAGCATGGCTTATGAAGACAAAGACTTGGAAATGATTGTTCAAATGGTGGAAGCTGGCGCTGATTTGAATGCAAGTGGTTCGCCCAAAGAAAGATCTTATATTGTATCGAAGTGTGCCAAAAACGAACGCTATAAAGTCTTACTTTATTTATTGGAATGCGGTGCGGAATACCGTCCCCACACCAAACCGGGCGGACAAATGCAGAGAATTTTGCTTAAGGACCGAGAAAGATACAACCGCGTTCTCGAAAAGCTGGCAAGTGGAGAGTGGAAGCCGAAGACCAGGTCTGAGAAGATCGCCGCCGCTGGATTTGCTCCCCTAAAAGCAGACTGCGAAAAAGTAATAGCTTGGCTCGAAGCGCACGGCGTCAGCTTTGACAAACCCATCCTCAGATCTGAAAGCCAAGAAAGCCCGGAACCGTTTTATTTCAAACCTGATGCCGATGAACCTGTCCGAGAAGAATGAACTGCTCAGCGCGAAGCTTCACGAATATGGCTCGGTCCTCGTGGCGTTTTCGGGAGGGCTTGATAGCTCGGTCCTTGCGTGCGCGGCTTGGCGGGAGTTGGGGGATCGTGCGGTTGCGGCGACGACCGTCAGTGCGAGCATGCCGAACGGTCAGCTTGAGAAAGCGAAGGCGATCGCGCGGCAGATCGGTATCCGGCACATTGTGGTCGAGACCGGCGAGTTCGACGACCCGGGCTACTGCGCTAACACACCTGATCGATGCTATCTCTGCAAGCGGATCATTCTCAAAACGCTTCAAGACGTGGCCGAGCAGGAAGGGCTCTCGGCGATCGCCGACGGCAGCAACGCCGACGACCAACAAGATTACCGGCCCGGCTCGCGGGCGGTCGCCGAGTTGGGCGTCCGCACACCACTTCTCGACGCCGGCCTGACGAAAGCCGAGCTTCGCGAGTTGGCCAAATCGTGGAACCTACCGAACCATGACGAGCCAGCCTCACCGTGTCTCAGCACGCGAGTCGCCTACGGGCTGCCGATCACGGCCGAACGCCTCGCCATGATCGACCGGGCCGAGCAGCATGTCCGCGCGATCGTCGGCCCTAAGATCCCGGTCCGCGTTCGCTACCTGGCCGACGAGACGGCCCGAATCGAGGTCCCTCAAAATCTGCTTCCAAAATTGACCGACGACCCGACCGTTCTGCAAGCGTTGACTGAGCAATTCCATAGGCTCGGCTTCCGGTACGTCACCCTCAACCTGGAGGGGTTTCAAAGCGGAAATCTCAACCGAATGCTTGATTAAGGGGCGTTTTGGAACGAATTTTGCGATTCTTCCAAAAAACTGCCTCACATTCTGCCCGGCCGGCTCGCTAAGATAATAGAAGCGAATCGATTTCATAGAATGTTAGCCCCGTCGCCTGCGACGGGATTTTTCCCAAAACCGGTCGCAGGCGACCGGGCTAACAAGGTTTTTGGATAAGCTTTTATTATCCCGCCTTATTGACCCTTGCATTAATAGTGGCTCGAGGGCTCCCAACGAGGAGCCCGGTTTTTTGGAAAACCTCTGAAAAAAGGCCCACTGCTTTTGCGAATATCAATAAATTTCAGCATGTCTGATCCTTCCCGCGACCAATCCGACGCCGCCGACCAACGGGCCGTCCAACTGATTACCGAAGTGCAGTTGGGGCTTTACCGCTACCTGTCCGCGCTCGTTTTTTCGGTGGAGGAGATCGAGGAGATCCGGCAGGAGACGAACATGGCCCTGTGGCGAAAGCGGGACCAGTTCGAAGAGATCGAGAATTTCAACGCCTGGGCACGCCGGGTCGCCTACCTCGAAGTCCTCGCATGGCGGCGACGCCAAAACCGCGGCCCGCACCTGCTCGACGACGATGTACTCGAGCTGATCGCCGAGGCCGGTACTCAACAGGCATCCCTTTCCGACGAGCGATCCGCCGCATTAATGCACTGCGTCGGGCGTCTTTCGGAAAAAGACCGAGCGATGCTGGCGATGCGATACCAGGAAGAAATGACCTCGGCGGCGATTGGCGAAAAACTGTCACGATCTTCGGCAGGAATCCGTCAATCCTTGCTGCGTATCCACCGCGCCTTGCGAGAATGCGTTCAAAAACGACTGGCAACCAGTTGATTATAGAAAACCATGAGTTCCAAACCGTCCAATAACCCGAAAGATCGACTCTTTGAACTGCTCGCGCAGATCGACGACGGTCCGTTTTCCGAGCTGAGTCGGGCCGAGTTGAACGACCTGCTCCGCCAACATCCGGAGTTGGTCCATGATTTTGTCGAGTATCGCGAGCAATGTGCCGCACTCCGAATCATGCACCTCCAAACCAACGAGACGCCGATCGAAGCACCGGTCTTTCCTGCGGTTGGTGATGATCTTTCGGAGGAGAGTTTGTCGAGTCGCCGTCCGACCTATTCCGGTTTCAGCCGTGTGCCCCGATTCGTCGTTTCACTATTGGTTTTGGTCGCAGTCACACTGGGGATCGGG
>JASFHG010000588.1:0-3144 GCA_050123355.1 Planctomycetia bacterium | reverse complement strand
CTCAACGATCGGATCATCTCGATGCTGGTCGAGCTGGCCGAAGTGGTCCGGCTGCTCAGTGCGACGATCGAGGAGAAGGCCGACCTGCCCGATTCGATCGGTGGCGAGCCGGGCACCGTGGAGTTGAGCTGGCAAGGGCTGGCCGATTGGCTGTTCCAGGCGATTCACACCAACGACGCCGATCGGGTCAAGACCCTTTGGCCTCATTTTATTTTCCACCTCTCGAAGCAGCCGCTTCTCTATCAACCGACCAGTCGAGGCGGCGATCCTCGCAAGGTGGTTGCGTCGCGAGTCTTGCAGCAGACCCTGCACGAGATGCTTCGCAGCTTGCCGCGGCTCGGTTTGTTTTATGAGACGTGTGAGTTGCTCGAAACGATCTTCCAGATGGAGCGATCGCATCCGGTGGGGCAGGGGGGCATCACCGAGTTCGACAAGATGTTCGAGACCGGCTACCGCGCGATCGTCGAGTGCATGGTCGAAGCGCCCGCCCGACGCTCCTCGAAGGCCGGCCCTGCCAAACCGGCGACCGACAAGACGCTCGTCGGCCATCTTGAAGCGATCAGCGAGCCGTTGATGCGGTTGTGGATCGAGCATAGCCGCAGCATCCGTTTCTCGCCGCTGGAGGTGGCGTTCGAGGAGGAACGCTGGCAGGACCTGAAGCAGTTTATCATCGATTATGGAAAGGACCTGTTCACCCAGTCGTTCATGAACTTCGGCAACCTCCGCGCGATCATGACGCAAGGGGTCGACGTGTTCCTGGAGTGGCTTTCGGAAAAGCCCAACGCCGAGGAAGAGTTCAAAGTCGTGGACGATTTGTTGGAAGAGCGGCTGCCGAAAGACAAGGCGATCGTGCTGCTGGGCGTGACGATCGAGTCGGTGTTGGATAACTATAACGAGTATCTTGACTACAACAGCTCGACGACCCAATCCGACCGGGGCGACATGCTCTATACGTTGCTGGATTTTCTCCGCGTGGTCGGCAACTACGAGCGGCTCTCTTGGAATCTATCGCCGCTGGTCACGGCCCACGATATTCTTATCCGTTCCGGTCGGATCGAAGCGGCCGACTATTGGGAGAAGACGTTTGCGAAACAGACGGCCGACATTGCCGACGAGCACCAGCGTCAGTATCAGACCTTGGCCCAGGAATATGGCATGCAATTACGCAGCGTGGCGGATCGGATGGGCGAGCGGTTCACGCGGCCGCTGATGATCGGTCGTCTGCGAGCGCTGGTCGAGCCGGCGTTCCGCGAGTCGTCGGAGGATGGCCCGAAACCGGCGTTCGACGTGTTGAAATTCCGGATCGACGAGCTGGCCGTGGAGCCCTCGGGCGTCGGGTTCGTCGTTCCTTCGTGGCTCGAAGCGCTCGAGCGCGAATCGGACCAACTCCGCCTGCCCGGCACGGTCGACTACAAGGATTTCCAGTGGTACACCCAGTTCCCGAAGACTCGCTCGACCCTGGCCGACATCAGCCGCCAGATCAACGCCTGGGCCGAGAATCAGTGGTATTGATTTAGAGGACAGAGGACAGACGACAGAGGACAGAGGGTGCTTCCGCACCGGCGTGAGGGTTGGCGTTGTATCGAAATTTAGCCGCCGAGCTTGTTCGGCGATTTTTGTAAAAGAGAATGGTTATGGTATCAAATTTTTTTGATTGTAGACGGAAAGCACTAATTGGTAATTTAGGAGATCGCAAGGTTGGCAGAAAATGGTGGTTGACCATATTTTTGCTCATTGCCGTTTGGGGCTGTCGCGAGGATACTAGTCCGCCAGTGCGGCATTCTTGCAAGCCAAAAGAAACAGGAGTGGAAGTTGTGGAGTTGAAGTTCTTTTACGGTGACCTTGGAGACTCTACTCCCAAATCACCCGAATCGGTCGAGTTGCAAGTTTATCTACAAGATTCCCGTGAGATCGCTCCGGAGCAGCAAGCAGCGATCGCTGACTTGGTTGCCAATGAGCAAGCAATTCATGTTGCCGTTCGGAAAGCTCTATATGAACACTATAAAGAAACCTATCCTCATTATAAAAAAGGGCTACAGGCTGCTATTGCCATGTTTGGTGGTAGTCAAGAGGATGCAAAAGCAATGTTGCCGGAAGTTTTGATAGGAAACGAGTTGGATCATGTGGTCCAATTTGGGAATATCTATATACACCCGGTTCGTAATGGCAAGGTGGCTATTGGCGTTGATTTCATAGTTCCGTGGGACGAAGATGGTGCGATGGGGCTATTATTGATTGATGGCACAGTCGAACAAATTGGCACCGCTTACGAAGCGTTTCCATGGAAGGGTGAAGGAACTTAATCATGTTCTTCAACAACCGTGCCATGAAAGAAGCCCATCATGACGAACCTTGGCTGAAAAAGAGATCGTGGGCCAAGGGCCGTATTCGGGCGTCATTGGTTAGCGTGTTGTTTCCCGTGTGTTTTACCGGAGTTTGGTCCGTTCTTTTCTTGCCTTTCGCCTATATCGTTTTTACGAAAGGTGTCAATCGCAATAACGGGGATCTCATCTTTTCGGGCATTATAATTCTCCTCACGATTTTGAATATCTGCATGATCGTTTGGGCGTTGGCGGCGGTGGCTCGTTGGTTCAAGTATGGTCGATCTACTTTCGTGATGGCTTCCGTGCCGGGCGTGATCGGCGGCCAATTGGCAGGCGTGATTTGTTGTCCAAGAAGAGTCGATGTTCTGAATGGATTCCGGGTGAAGCTGTGCTGTGTCAACAACAAGGGTGTTCCCAAGTCGAAAAAGGTCGTGCAGGAGGTGCTCTGGGAAGGTGAACGGTTTGTCGCCCTCGACATGCTTCAAGAGTACTCGGGCCAAACGGCGATCCCGGTCCTGTTCCAAATTCCTTATAATTGTCATCCCACGGATGCGAAAAATCCGGAAAATGTCTTCTATTGGCAACTCGAGGTGTTCGCAAAAACCTTTGGCTTGGAATACTATGCCCGGTTTAGCGTGCCGGTCTTCAAAACACCACAGAGCGATCCTGATTTCGAGATAGACGAAAGTCTTGTGGCGCAATATATGCCTTCGAGCGACGATGACGGCGATCTTCGCGAGGCTGGTATTCTTCGGACTCCTTTGGCCAACGGTAAAGGCCAACGGTTTCTTTTCCCGATGGGTCGCCGTTGGGAAAATGC
>JASFHG010000587.1:0-3146 GCA_050123355.1 Planctomycetia bacterium | reverse complement strand
TCGGACTGAACCGGTGACTATACTTCGGCATGGCCGCCTGTGCCACCGCCCAAGCCACCACCAAAACCCTCCGTGGCGATTTGCTCATCCTGCTCATATTAACCCATACGAACAAAATCCACGAAAAGTTCAACCCTTTCTACAAAGCAGCTGCGTCCCCGTTTTTTGAGCCGTTTTTTGAGCTGACGATGAGATACTCCCCGCGACTTTGTATGACATTTGTTTTTTCAGTGATTGCTTGCCTGTTGGTGGTTGGTTCTCTTTGTGCCGAGCAGCGATTTGTCTCGCCCAACTCGTTCGACGGCACTGACGTTGAACGTATCAATCAGGCGATCCAAGCGGCGTCAGCCCGAGGGCTTCGGGTCGTTATTCCCCGCCACAACAAAGGGCGAAATAAAGATCTTTGGCTCCTCGACTCCGCCATTCTCGTGCAGGACAACACCACGCTCGAACTTGACAACTGTCACGTCAAGCTCTCCGATCGCTGTCGTGACAACATGATCCGCAGCGCGAACTGCGGGCTTGGCGTCACGGACATCCGGCCCATGAAGCACGTCCACATCTATGGCGTGGGGAACGTGCTCTTTGAGGGTGCCGACCACCCTCGTGCAACCGGCGACAGCGCGAAGACGCTCGGCAAGCGAACCTACGGTACCGACGCCGGCGTCGAGGGTGAAAGCCAGACCGGCGACTGGCGCAATATCGGAATCCTGCTTGTCCAAGTGGAACAATTCAGCATCCGGAACATTCACGTCAAAGACGCCCACTGTTGGGCCATTTCTCTCGAACGTTGTGGTTTCGGTCGCGTCCGCGACATTCGCTTCACCGCGGAAGGACACAAAATGATCGACGGCGCGCGCGAGACCGTCCTCAATCAGGACGGACTCGACCTGCGGCAGGGCTGCCACGATATCAGCATTGAACGAATCACCGGCCGTACTGGCGATGATATGATCGCGCTGACCAATATCCGTCGCGCCGACAAGGTGGCGGGCACGGACACCTCCACCATGGTCAGCGCTTCCAAATGCCCCAAGGGCGGTGACGACGACATCCGAAATATCTTCATCAGGCAGGTCGCGGGCTATTCTTGCGGCGGGCACCATGTCGTCCGCTTCCTGAACGCCGGCGGCCTGCGGATCTATAATGTTGTTCTCGACGGGCTCATCGATACCTCGCCGCCAAATCGACCTTGCAAGGCAACCCTCAAGATCGGCGACTCAAATCCTCGATGGGGAGGCGTTACGCCCGTCGGCGACACGAATCGACTGTTTCTGAGCAACATCTCCAGTGCTTCCCGCCACACCATCCTCATCGCCGGTTCATTAACGGATTCCGTCATCTCCAACGTCATCCGGTACACACAAGGGGGCACGACCATCACCTACCAATCAGGCCGCAAGCACGTCAAGAACGTGCAAATGTCCAACATCGTCCATCGACAGTCATCTCCGTAGGCCAAACAATCAGAAGCCTTAGCTATTGTGATACCGGCGGGGCGCTTACGTTGACCCCGCTCGTTAAGAGTGGAGAAGATCACTCCAGATCCAGGTTGAGTGTTTGATGACCGCTTTTTAGTTCTTTGCGTAGCGGTGTGGTTTGGGTCGAGAGGTAGCATCGCCGGGTGCGGGAGGGGCGTGCGGGGGTGGCGGCCGCTTTTTGTCGCTCGATTTCTGCCGAGCCGTGATCCTGTCGCGGGATGCCGCTGGAGGCGGACAGGTCCTGGACCGTCACGCGATGCCAGCCGACGGCCGCTCCGTCTTGCTGGGTATCGGTCTGAAGGCGGTAGACGCCGTGCTTGTCCGTGACGCCGCTGGCGTAGGAGAAGTGTTCGGTCGTGGCGTCCGGTTCCGGGAAGAAGGTGACGAGGCAGTTGTCCAGCGGCTTGCCGTTCAGCTGCAAGGTTCCTTCCACGGTGGCCGGTGGGTCGGGCAGTCCACAGCCGGTAAGGCAAGCGGACAGCAGGATGCCGGTCAAAACGGCAAGTTTGATGGTAGCGTGCTTGGTGATCGTGGATCGGTGCATGGTCTGGTGATAGGAAAAAAGGTTCATGGCTTGACGACCGTTTCCCCTTCGGCACGCGTGCTGAGAGCTTGCAGCGTGAGCAGCGGGATCTGGTCCGAGTAGAAGTGGACCGAGCCGTCACCCATCGCGAAGTTCGCCCCGCCCGGGTGGCTGCTCCCGTAGGCACAAACGCGGAGGTCGATGTAGTGTCCGAAGCTGGTCGCGTCGCTGGCCGGCGGGTTGGCGGTCGCTCGGTTTTCGTAGTTAAACGGCAGGCAGTAATTGAGCGGTGCGTAGGTGCTCAGCGTCACATGGGCCACGCCCGAGGAACTGGTCCCTGCCCAGTTGCCGTAGTAGTGGAATTCCCAATCCCAACCTTGTGCGGCGAACGTATCGTAGTTCGGATCGTATCGGCTCCGTTCCCCGAAGAGAAAGGTGTTACTGGTTCCATCGGTAATATCGTTGATCCGTATCGGCTGTTGATTCGGTTCCGGCAGAGAACCGGGGCCTGTCATGAAAAAGATTCCATCGGTCGCGAGCTGACCGGACGAGGGATGGTAGGAGCGGGTGCCGGCGTTTCCGGCGTAACTGGTGACACGGATATAGCGTTGAACCGACACGCCGTTCAGTCGAGCGGTATAGGCCAGCGGGTTTTCGCTTTTCGGTTCCGAGGGACACAGTAGGTCCGGTCCTTGAGCGGCGGGGGAGTCGAGCCCTTCGGTAAAGTTATTGTTCGGATTATCGAGGTCCCACATTTCGTAGAGGTTGTTTTGTTCGAGATAAGGCAAGAGAAAGATGAACAGGTTGATACCGCGATATTTACTGCCGTCATATTGCGAGAGCATGATCGCCGGCGGGTAATGGCCGATCGCGTCGTGATAACCTTGCGCGGCCAGGGCGATTTGCTTGAGCTTGTTGGTGCATTGCATCCGTCGCGCCGCTTCCCGAGCCGCCTGGATGGCCGGCAGGAGCAGGGCAATAAGGATCCCGATGATCGCGATCACCACCAGCAGTTCCACCAGCGTGAAACCTTTTGGTGTTTTTGTCGTCGAAATAGGGAATTTTTGGCACATAAAACAGGCAAAGTCGCTGTATGTGTAGGGAATAATGCCGGATCACTGCGGCGGTTTTTTTCGCAGAAA
>JASFHG010000586.1:0-3153 GCA_050123355.1 Planctomycetia bacterium | reverse complement strand
CGGATCCTAACCTTTTTCGGCTTCTTGTTTCTTTCCTATACTCTATACTTGAAAAGGTAAGCAAATTTCATTCTTGCATTTATAAGTGACAAGTGTGGGTAATCGAGGAGAAGTTCTATGCAAGAACATCAGAATCCCGTTTTGACTGCGGTTTTGGAAGATATCAACACCGGGTCTCCTGAAAAGTCGAAACGCCGTCATCTTCGGCAGATGGCGGAGAATTTGGTTCTTTTTGTCGCTCCGGCTCGCGCGCCTGGAGAAATGCCTCCGCTGGCCAATTTCTTTCCGGTTCGTTGTCGGGATTTAAGCAGTGGCGGGGTGGGGTTCTTTTTGCCGGCCAAACCGAATTTTGAGCGGATTGTCGTTCAGCTTGGCAACCAACAGAATGTCATTTATATGGATGCCGCAGTAAAGCATATTGAGCTTGCACCGTCACTTCCCGAAACGAAGGAAGCGTGGGATACCAGCGGGAGAACCTACGACATCGGCCTGGGGTCGAAGCCTTATCTGGTGGGGTGCAAATTTGAGAAGCGTATGGATGGCACCCCGAAGTAGTGTTTTTTATAAAGAGAGAGGCCTGTTCCGGTCGCGCACTATTTTCGTACGCACGCGACCGGCGATCTTTTGGCCACAGCTGAAATGATTTTATCCGTTGGTAATGTCTGCGGCGGACATGGATTCGACTTGATCGAAGAACAAGTCTCGCAGCCCGATCATTCCTACCAGGGCATCTTCTTCAATAACGGCCAAGTGTCGGATTTTCGACGTGGCCAGAATGTTGGCACAGTGATGGATGCTGTCTGTCAAGGAGCAGGATTTTACCGGGGACGACATGATGTCGGTCATGATCAGTTGGGTAGGATCTTTTCCTGGGGCGACGACGCGGCGCAGGAGATCGCGTTCCGTGAAGATGCCAAGCACATTGCTGTCATCATCCCGAACGATGATCGAGCCGACATCGTCTTCCGCCATGAGGCGGGCTGCTTCCAGAACAGTGGTTGTGGGGCTTGCCACGATTACGTCGGGGCCTTTTACCATGAGAATGTCTTCAACGGTTGTCATTTTGGTTTCCCTATGTGGTTTGAAATACTTGTTTAATAACGATTAAATCTATTTTGTTTTTAGTTTTAAATGACTTCTAATTTTGGGTAGCTGCCATTTTGGGGGACTTGGTTTTGGTCAAGGCTTTGATGATTCCTTGAGGAATCTGGTCCAGCGGCATGATCTGGTCGGCCGCTCCGAGTTGGATGGCTTCCTTGGGCATGCCGAAGACGACGCAGCTTGCTTCGTCTTGGGCGATGGTGCGGGCACCCGCCTCGTGCATGGCGAGCATACCGGCGGCACCATCGGCACCCATGCCGGTGAGGATGGCCCCGACCGCGTTATGGCCTGCTTGTTGGGCGACCGAGTGGAAAAGCACGTCGACGCTGGGGCGTTGGTGTTCCACGGGAGGACCGCCTTTGAGGAGGACATGGTAGCGGGCACCACTTCGACGGAAGACCATGTGTTCGTTGCCGGGGGCGATCAATACCAGGCCGGGGTGGACCGTATCGTTGTTCCTTGCTTCGCGAACTTCCATTTGGCAGATGCCATTGAGCCGTTCGGCAAAACTGGCCGTGAAATGTTCGGGCATGTGTTGGACAATGACGATGCCGGGGGTATTGCCGGGCATGGCAGTTAGCACCGATTCGAGCGCCTTTGTACCGCCGGTGGAGGCACCGATCGCGATGATTTGGTGGGTGGTCCGCAAAGCCGGGTCGATTTGTGCTCTCGGAGTGGCCGCCCGCGTTTTGGTGGATTGATTTTTCACCACGCGAGCCGTGGAGGCGATTCGGATCTTTTCGACCAACGTTTCGGAAAGTTGGGCGACCGAGTAAGCAGACCCTGGTTTGCCGACGACATCTATTGCTCCGAGCTGCAAGGCACGCAGGGCGGTTTCGCTTCCCTTGGGGGTCAGGGAGCTGACGACGATGACGGGCATCGGTTGGTATTTCATCAGCTTGCCCAGGAAGGTCAGACCATCCATCTTGGGCATTTCCAGGTCGAGCGTGAGTACGTCCGGTTTCAGTTGCATGATTTTATCGCGTGCGATAAACGGATCGATTGCCGTTCCGACGACCTCGATGTCCGATGCTTTGGACAGCTCGTTGGAGAGCACTTTTCGTACAACTGCCGAATCGTCTACTACAAGTACTTTAATCATGGTAAGGTCCGTGAGTTACACACAACTGGGGGTGGAGGATTGGAATTTTTCCCAGACTTCTTGGTCGATGAACAGGGCCAACTTTGCGTGACCGATTTCGAGTCCGAAGTGGGCTTTGGCGATGGCCGGTTTTCCTTCATGGGTTTCAGGGATGGCCATTTCGGGGTGGAGTTCCGCGCCGTCAATGTCGAAAACGGCTTTTTCGTCCGTAACGGTGGGGAGCAGGTTTCCGCAGACGACGTTCAGCAGTTCCCGGAAGGCGTCTTTTTGCTCATCGGGAGTGAGTGCGTTTTCGTCGTCCAGTCCCAGCATGTTCATGCCGATGACGGGAAGCAGTTCGCAGGAAACTTCCAGGAAGAGGTCTCCTTCAAACTCGCCTCTAAAGTGGATGCTCGAGGTGATGGTCTCTTCCGATATTTCGGAGTCGCCGTCAAAATCGAGACCGGCAAAGGTTTCGGTCTCATCGGTTTCTTCGGTAACTTCAAATTCGTTTTTTGGTTCGGTTGACTCGTCGTTGGGTTCGGTGTCGTCATCTTCGTTATCGAAGTCGCCGTAACCAAAGTCGCCAAACATGTCATCTTCGGGCATGGTTAGGACAAAGGCCAGATTCTCGAAGATGTCTTCGCCGACGTTATATAAAGTATCATTCAGTTGTTCAGACATGACTAATCCCCAATTTGTTTATAAGAACATTACGGATAGCTTCCGGTGTAAACGGTTTGTGTATGAATTCCACGCCTATTTCGTGAAGGTTGTCAATACGGGTTTGGCTACCTTCCGTGGAGATGACCACGATAGGTAGGTTGTGCCAGGAGTCGTCCGACTGGATCTCATCGATCATTTCCAATCCGTTCATGACGGGCATGTTGATATCGGCGATAACGAGGTCCACCCAGTTTTCTTCGAGGACTTTGAGTCCTTCTTGACCATTGCCGGCTTGGTAGATTTGA
>JASFHG010000585.1:0-3154 GCA_050123355.1 Planctomycetia bacterium | reverse complement strand
CGCACTATTAAAATAGCAAAGCTATTTAATTCCGTGGTGTGGGAACACCTACAAAAAAGTCCCAATTCCGGCTTGGTACTGATGTTGAAGCCTGTAACTTTAAATATCTGAGACTCAATAGCCGCCGAGCTTGTTCGGCGCTTTTAGCCGACGGGCCTGCCCGTCGCTTTACAATGCCAGAAACCGTGTAGACATAATGTCTTTTTTCCGTCAGGGCGAGCCCTGACCTACCAACAACGGTGAATTCTGCTGGCCGAAGAGGTACTCGTCGAACCAGTGGACTGCCATTTGGGCGATGTTGTTGGTTGGGTCGAGCCAGATGCTTGTGTGGCCGTGATACGGGACGGAGACCAGTCGGCAGTGGTCCGGGGCGGCCGCTTGGAGTCGCTCGCCGTGGATGTGCGGGACGAGCCAATCGTTCTTGCCGTGTAGGATCAGCGTCGGGGCGGTGGCTTGTTGGATCGCTTGGATTGCGCTCGATTCGTCGGGGTTAAATTGGGCTATCTTGCCGACGTCGTCGATCGCCTCTTGATAGGTCTCTTCGGGAATCGCAAGGCCTACGCCCGGCGCGATCACACGGCTAAACTGTGGCACCTCTTCCCGCATCGTGCTGAACGGTGCGACGGCCACGACCGCGTCGATCCGCGGGTCGATACCGGCCAGGTGGATCGATGTCGTCGCCCCATACGATACGCCATAGACCCCCAGCTTGCCGGCGATCATGTTGTGCTCGCTAAGCACGTTGATCACCTGCGACAGATCCCGAGCTTCTTGCAGGCCGTAGGTCAGATACTTGCCGGTCGAGCGGCCATGTCCGCGGAGGTCGACGAGGACGACCCGATAGTCCGCCTTGGCAAGCTGCTTGGCGGTTTTCATCATCCATACCCCGCGTGCGACGATCCCGTGCAAAACGATGACGGTCCCTTTCGGCTCCTTGGTCGTGTCGGGCGGCTCGACGATCGAGACTGACAGCGTCGCATCCGGTGGGCCGACATTAACCATAAAACTTCGCGAGGCTCCGGCCAGCAGTTCGACCGGCGGCAACGGGTTGTTAGGCCCGGCCAGCGGATTGAGCCGGTTCGGCGCACTGACCATCATCTGGGCCAGCGGATTCATCTGGCTCGAGCTCACGCAGCCGGTACCGACAAGCAGTGAGATAAGGAGCAGCAGGAGCGGGTGATTTTTAGCGATACGTAAAAGATGTCTCATGGGGGGTGGTATAGAGATTTTTACCAGCCGAGTCAAGGTTATTCACACCAGTTAGCCGGTCACTTGTGGCCGGCCCCCCCACCGGTCACAAGTGACCGGGCTAACGAACTCAATTTCGCAAGATTTTGCGCGAAAGAACTAGTTGGAAAAGCAAATTATGCCAATTTATCGCGCACTCAACGCTCTTTTTTTAAGCAAATTAACCGATAAGAGAAAATTGTTCTGCGTTTTTATTTTTTCTCGTTGACCTAAACCACTATCTAAAAGGTGTTAGCATCGTCGGCCGTTATAACCGGACCTCCGTTGGCACACCGGTTGCTCTCTTCTAAGGGCATCGAATTAACTACCCCCGACTATCATCCCATCTTGATGAAAGCAAATCATGCACGAAGTGAGTCACAAAAAAACCTCCCACCGCCCCTTCCTGTCCCTCGTGACCAAGATGCTGCTCGGTATCCTGGTCCTCGCCCTGATCGGCCCGTTGGCAAACGCCGAAGAGAAGAAGCCGGTTAGCTGGGAGAAGATGACGGTGGATCAAAAACTGGAAACCACGCGCGACGCGGTGCTCGCCTCGAACGAAGACGGCTCGATCGCCGGGCCAAAAGTCACGTCCACGGACCTCGACACGCTCTGGGTCTGTCTGGCCGCGTTTTTCGTCTTCTTCATGCAGGCCGGCTTCGCGCTGGTCGAGACCGGCTTCACCCGGGCGAAGAATGCGTGCAATATCATCATGAAAAACCTGATGGACTTCGCGCTCGGGAGTATCCTCTTTTGGGTCGTCGGCTTCGGCCTGATGTTCGGCGTCTCCTACTACGGCCTGTTCGGCACGACCGGCTTCCTTTACGACGCCGGTACCAACTCGTTCGACTGGGCATTTCTGCTCTTTCAAACGGTATTCTGCGCCACGGCCGCGACGATTGTCTCGGGAGCGATGGCCGAACGGACCAAGTTCTCAAGCTATTTAATTTATACGGTCGTCATCACGGCGATCGTGTATCCCATCTTCGGGTCGTGGGTCTGGAACTCGGGCGGCTGGCTCAGCAAGCTCGGATTCAGTGACTTCGCGGGCTCGACGGTCGTCCACTCGATCGGTGGCTGGGCCGCGTTGGCCGGAGCGATCGTCATCGGACCACGGCTCGGAAAATATGTGGGCAAAAAAAGTAAAGCGATCCCCGGTCACAACATCCCGCTGGCCGCGCTGGGCGTCTTCATCCTCTGGCTCGGCTGGTTCGGGTTCAACCCGGGCAGCACCGTCGCGATCGGCGGCGGCGACTTCGCGTTTATCGCCGTGACGACCAACATCGCGGCCGCGTGTGGCGCGGTCGGAGCGATGGTGATCGCATGGGTCTTCTTCAAGAAACCGGATGTCTCGTTCGCGCTGAACGGTGCACTGGCAGGCCTGGTCGGTATCACGGCCGGCTGCAACTGCATCAGTGTCCCACTGGCAGCCCTGACAGGGTTGATCGCCGGGACGCTCGTCGTCGGCTCGTGTGTCCTGGTCGATCGAATGCGGATTGACGACCCGGTCGGTGCGATCAGCGTCCACGGCGTCTGCGGTGCCTGGGGCACGTTGGCGGTCGGTCTGTTCAGCATGGACGCCGGCTTGCTCACCGGCCACGGTTTCGGACAGGTCGGCATCCAAGCACTCGGCATCGGAGCCGGATTCCTCTGGGCCTTCCCCGTCAGCTTCGGCGTCTTCACAGTAATCAAGAAGACGGTCGGGCTCCGCGTCAGCGAACGTGAAGAGGAGGAAGGGCTCGACCTCCACGAGCACGGACTGCACGCCTATCCACCGGCGTTTATCGATCTGGGTGAGATCCCTCCCAGTTTCGCTGCCGCCCCGCGAATGGGTCCACGAGTCGGCCCGATCCCCGTCCCGTCGCTGGAACCCGTCGAAATTTCCCTATAAAAGAACCCAAAATGCCCTTGAGGGGGGGCTGAGAAA
>JASFHG010000584.1:0-3182 GCA_050123355.1 Planctomycetia bacterium | reverse complement strand
ACCGCTTTCAGAAATATCCCGACCAAAAACGGATCGTACCGTTTCCTCGTCGCCGCCGATCGTTAGTGTCATCGGGCGGTAATAGGGATAGCGTTGCTGAAGGCGGCGAGTCGCATCACCTTTAATGACATCGATCAAAAGCAAACCTATCTGAGCGGTCGACAATCCCAGAAAATTGCCTCCGCTGAAATACCAACCGTCACCCGCCGGCGTGCACCACTTGATGTCGGTATCGATGTCGAGCACACGATCCGACGCTAAGGGGATGTGTAACGTCACCTGACCGGTGTTCAGAGGCATATTGTGGAAAAGCCCAATGCCTCCAGGTGAAATGTCTCGGCTGAAGGCAGACATGTAGTATTCGGGAGCGTCTTTTTTGCTGACCTTGATCGGGTGAAAAAACGGATACCGTTGTTGCATCCGCTGATCCGCCGATGCTTCAGCAGCCGCTTCCTCGATACAGCATGTCAGGGCTTCGTCCGTATCTATTAATGTTTGCAATTTTGTTAGTCCGCCTTTTCAAACTAGGATCTTGAAATCGGTTTTCGTGGGCGCCTTGCATGTTTTCAATGTGCAAAGGTCAATAACCGCATGCCCCGATTCCTTGCAGAAATAATAGCTTTTTTGTTGGTGCTCTTCGGAAAAATTTTCGTTTCTATGTTCCTTAAATAGTCGTTGTGAGCTTTCCCTAAGGCACATTTGCGAAATGAAGTTTTTGCCAACGACGCATTTCTATAAGCTATACTAGCCCTAGCATACTATGTTTTTGTAGTCGTATGCTACCGGATGTAACGATTATTTCGAGGAAATCGATGGAAGCGATGATCCGAACAAAACGCCGCGATTTCGACCGGCTTTTGCATCACTTCATACACAATCTCTTTCTGGTTTGTGTTGTGATGTGTGCTTTTGCCGTTCCCGGCGTTGCGCTGGGTGAGCCTGTGATGGTAAGAGGTCTTACCGAGCCGTATCGCACCATCGATGTCGCGGCGAATGAATCCGGTGTGATTGCTCAGATTCATGTTCATGAGGGCCAATCGGTTCACAAGGGCGATCGTCTGGCAACGTTGGATTGCCAACTACTATCGAGATTGTCTTCGATCGCGAAACAAGGAATGGAAGCGAAGGGAAGACTCCAAGCAGCGCAGGCGGAAATGCGGCTTAAGGAACAGAGAGCCAAAAATTTCGCTGCTGCTTTTGAGGCCGGTCATGCACGACCCGAAGAGGTGCGCCGGGCCGAAACGGATCTGGCCGTTGCACGGGCACAAGTGCTTGCTGCCGAGGAGGACCTGACGCTGAAGAAGCTCGAGTTCGAAAAAGTAAAAACACAGATAGAGCTTCGAACCGTACGTGCCCCGGTCGATGGAGTAGTTACTGAGATTCATAAAGAGGCAGGAGAGTTTGTTGCGCCGAACGATCCGACGGTCCTTACACTCGTGCAATTGGATCCGTTGCTGGCGGTCTTTTCGATGACGATTGAAGAAGTGGACCGCTTGCACATTGGACAGAAAGTCCAGCTTCGTCTTCCGGAGAATCCCGATCCGGTTGATGCGAAGATTGAGTTTATTTCTCCTGTTGCCAATCCGGAGAGCGGAACTTTGTTGGTAAAGGCTCGTATCGACAACGCCAATCGCGAGTATCGCAGCGGCACTCGATGCATGCTCGAGCTTTCTCCCGGCAGTGAACTTCCTGCGACTTCTCCCACACCGACCGAGAAGAAAAACACTATTCCTGAATCTTTGCCAAAGGGCTATATGCGAAAGAATGGCAAGCGGTCAACCCACTTCCCCTTGTCTATCCGGAGTTCAAGCGATGAATAGTGCGAATGACATTCAAGACGCATCGCTCGAAGGATTGAGTTCGGCCATTGTTTCGCTGAATCCCAAAAAAGATGTCCCTGCCTTGCCCGACATGTTTTTGAGAATGCGCACGATTCGCGAAAGTTTGTTTCTCGCCGTGAAACAGAGTCGTGACAAGAAATCACTACTTCGTGCCATTGCAACCGTCATTGCGAATCATGCTTCTTGCGAGGTCATTCTCTATTTCGAACGAGATCAATTTAACCAATTGACACCTGGTACTTGTCTTCATGGCAATTACGAGACGCTTTCCGACGAGTGCAAGAATGAGCTTTTGGCCAATGCCGAAACGGCATGCCGGCAGGGACGATCCGGTTTGGATCCATTGAAAACCAAAACGAATTTGTTTGTGTTGTCGGTGCCGGTAAGTGTTTCTTCGGTTCAATCGGAAGCATTTACCGTGGTAGTTTCCCATGTCCATCGTACCAATCAACAGCTTCTTAGCGTGGCGGAGCTTGCGTCGGCCAGTATTACCCTTTGGCATACCCAACAGGAAGCCAACTACGCGAAATACGATGCCCAAACCACGGCGGCCCTGCAAGAACTCCTCGAAAAACTGGAAGCATCACCGGATTTGGATACCGCCTGCCGCACTTTGCTGGACGAGCTTCAGCAATATCTGGAATGTCAACGCGTGGCGTTGGCTCTTCGTGCTCGTTCTGGTGCCCGTCTTCACCTTCAGGCCATTTCCGGGGCGGAAAAATTCGACAAACATTCGTCGTTGGTATCGGCCATCGAGGCTGCACTGGACGAATCCGTTTTGCGAGACACGCTTACCGTGTGGCCTCCCCTGATGCCCGGGGATCGCCACGCTTCGCTGGCACATCATAAACTATGTAGTGTTGCCGATTCCCCGTGTGTTGTTAGTTCCCCTTTGCAAAATACGGAGGGTGAGGTTGTTGGCGCATGGTTGTTTTTTGGTGAACGGGCGTGTTTTGAGAAGCCGAACGTACTCAACTTTATTCGCGCGTCTGGATCGAGGGTGGCCTCTTGTCTTTCGCTTTTACAACGTGCTTCGGAAGGTCCGATCGCAAAGCTGCGGCAGTCGCTACTTCCCAAAAAATTTTCGTGGAAGAGAAAGAGTATTGCCATAGCCGTTTGTGCGGTAATCGCGATCTTGTGCCTGCCGATTCAATACAAGATCGGGGCCGACTGCCTTTTGGAGCCCGTTTCACGTCGATTCGTAGCGGCACCCTATGACGGTATTTTGGAAAAAGCGTTGGTGACTTCCGGTGCAACAGTTCACAAAGGCGAGGTGCTCGCCCGGATGGACGATCGCGAGATTCGGTGGGAACTGACCAGCGTCATGGCGGAGCGAGACCG
>JASFHG010000583.1:0-3184 GCA_050123355.1 Planctomycetia bacterium | reverse complement strand
GCCCAGAACCGGCGGCATGCGTCGGGTGAGTGCCCTTCGTCACGGAGCCAGTCGCCGGCGGTCCGACCGGCGCACGCCTCGGGCGTCAGCTTTTCAAGCCGCCGCAAGGATCGAATGATTCGGAGCCGGTCGGTACGGGTGAGGTATTTCAATCGCCAGAAGCCGGGGAGCAGATGCAGCGGGGCGGGCAAGAGGCGGGCGGCGCCGAAGTCGTGCCGTCGACCGGTCGCGTCGAAGAAGTGGTATCGATCGTAAACGGTGAAGCGATCGAGCAGCCCGAGCGTGCGAAAGAAGTCGAGGGTCGCCGTGCAGCAGCCCATCAGGACGTGCTGGCAAGTGTCGAGTGTCACGCCGGACGGCCGATCGACAAACGTGGCAACGCGTCCTCCAAGTCGGCCGGTCGCTTCGAACAGCTCGACGTGCCGATCGCCGCCCGTCTCGGATTTCGAGTTGGCCAGCGCTACCGCCGCTCCCAGCCCGGCCGGTCCGCCGCCGAGGATCGCGATTTTTTGAGTACCGTTTGACACGTTCGAGTCCTGGGTCAATCGTTTGAGAGAAAGGATACCCCTGTTTTATAGAAAGGAAGAGGTTTTGGAAACCACGGAACACACGGAATGCACGGAAATGAAAAGAAAGTGAGGGAAAATGGGGAGGGAGTGGAGGAAAGGAATAGAGGGGAAAGAGATAGAGGAAATAGGAACACTCAACTTTTTGCGGTTCGTTCTCGCAAGATGTTTTACTTTATCGTGCAAAAAGTAGAATGTTCCTATTTTCCTCGCAGGAAGGGGAGGCTCCAGCGGAGGGCGAGGTGGATTTTTTCGAGGCGGCCGAGGCGGATGCGGTGGAAGAGGAGGCGGTCGGCGGACGTTTCGATCCGGTTGAGTAGCCGGGTGTAGACGTCGGTCATCATACCGAGGATCGGACGGCCGTCCGGATGGAGCATCGCCGCCAGCGGCCGCGCGTTTTGGAGCTCGGTCCGCGCTCGATCCACTTCCAGAGCGATCAGGTCGCGGAAGCGATCGTCGACGACACGATGTTTCAGCTCGTCGAGCGAGTAGCCGACACGTTCGAGGTCGTCGAGCGGGAGGTAGACGCGGTCGCGGTCGAGGTCCTCGCCGATGTCGCGGAGGATGTTGATGGTTTGAAACGCGAGGCCGCACGCTTGCGACGGGGCGACGATTTTTTCATGGTTGTCCGCTCCCCAGATCCGCACGCATGCCAGCCCGACGGCCGACGCGACCAGGTGGCAGTACTCGGCCAGCTCGTCGAACGTTTGGTAGAGGTGCGGGATCAGGTCACGCTGCACGCCGTCGATCACGGCCAAAAGATGCTCCGGCGGGATCGCGAAGCGGCGGACCGTATCGGCGACGGCCGCGAGGATCATCGACTCGGGCTCGGCGGGCACGACGTGCGGAGGGTCGTCATGGATCGCTTTTTGCAAGGCCGCTTCCCACGCGACCAGCCGCTCTTGACGCGTCGCGAGGTCGACCGTTTCGTCGTCGGCCAGGTCGTCGGTGTGTCGCATGAACGCGTAGAGTGCGATCATCCCTTGCCGCTTGGCGTGAGGGAGCAGCCGAAAGCAAGGATAGAAGTTCGACCCGGCGGTGCGAGCGACTTTCGTGCAAAAGGCATAGCTTTGATCGAGCACTATTTTATCTTCTGACTGGTTGGACGGCCGGGTTTTGCTCGCGGATGAGGCGAGAGAAGTGGGGGTTGTCGCGGTAGAGATAGGCGTAGTAATTCACGCGGGCTCGGGTTCGGGCCGCGGAGAACGGCAGGCTCGTGTCGATCAGGCCCAGGTCGTAGATCATGCGGTCGGCTCGACCCGACAGGAGGATGCGACGGTCGTACTCGATCTCGACCGGCAGGGCCTCGTTCATGTGATCGATCAGGTTCGTCGTGCAATTGTTCGAGAGCGTGTTGTAAAGTTCGGGGACCAACGCGAGTTGGTTGGTCCGATGGAGGACGTCGACGAGCATCGCGCGTGCTTGCTCGGGCCGCACGTGGAGCCGGTGGACATAGACGTCGTTTCGCCAGTGGTTCGTGCGGAGCTGGATCAGGTCTCGCTCGTCGCCGATGACGTACATCAGCTCGAACTGGCCCATCAGCCCGGCCAACGGGTTGTACGTCTCTCCTTTTTCACGCCGCGCTTCGACACTGACGCCGAGGTAGTCGTCGTCGCCGATCCCGAAACTTATCATCGTGTGGGCCATGTCGGGCATCTCGGGGAACGGAACGACGATGAAGTCGACCGTGCGGACCTTGTCGAGATCGATCACCTTGTCGTAGTGGCGGACCGTATAGTCTTCGGCCGTGCGATATTCACAGTAGCGGACGTTGCGGACCGTGATCTTGTTGTCTGGTTGGAACTCGGCGACCGGCATGACCGACTGTTCGGGGATCCAGTCGCGATGGTTCGAGGGGATGACCGGGTCGAGAAACTCGCCGACCGGTGTGGTCGCTTCGGCGGGCGAGACCGGCGGGTTCATGAACGCGGCGTCCTGGACGGCGATCGAGGGGCCCATCATGGAAGGGCGTTTCGCGATACAGCCGAGCGACGCCAAAAGCGCTAGGCCGAGGATCGAAAGACAATAGGTTCGCAGGACCATCTTCATGGTGGTGGAAGTTTAACGGTTTGAATTTTGGTTTTTTAAGACAGGATGAACAGGATGGACATGATGTGCTTTAATAGGTGCTTCCGCATCGTTGGGATAGTAAAGGTTTTTGATATCAACGAGCGGCAGCTCGCTCAAAAAATCCTGTCTATCCTGTTCATCCTGTCTAAAAATATTTAGTTAAAAGTCTATTTGCCCACTATCGGGGGGGAGAATACTGAAAAAGGGGCTAGGCCGCAAGATCGGTTCAGGGATTCCCCTCCTTTGGGTTGTTTGGAGCGGTTTTCCAGTATGTTTGTTTGACGAAATGGCCGGATCTTGGTTAAAGTAGACAGATTAGGCATGGATATATAGATATTGCCTAATCCGAAAAGGGCACAAACTTTTCTGCTGCTTAGATTGAACTCTCACTCCCAAGATAGAGCTATGAAGAAACGGAACCGACGAAGAAGTACCACCCGATCCCATTGCGCGCGACGCACTCGATTTGAACCTCTCGAGCAGCGTTGCCTTCTCTCGGCCACGCCCACCTTGGCCCCGATCGCCGACATTACGCTGTACGAAGGCGC
>JASFHG010000582.1:0-3186 GCA_050123355.1 Planctomycetia bacterium | reverse complement strand
CCAGTCCCAATATTCCTTCGGGTGTTGTTGCATCATGCGGCGAACGAGCGCCAGTGGTATCACTCGAAGGAATATTGGGACTGGTACCTCGACATGCTCGCGACGAACCGGTTCAACGAGTTGAACCTGGTCTACTCGCACCAGACGCCCTACATGGCACCGATGTACGCCTGGCACGTCAAGCTCGACGAGTTCCCCGACGTCCGCCCGGTCGGCGTGAGTGACGAGGAGCGTCAGAAGAACCTCGAAGCGTTGCAGTACATTGCCCGTGCGTGTAAGAAGCGTGGGGTCAAGTTGACGCTTGGCATCTGGCAGCAGATCGCGTGGAAGGCGTCGTTGATGAAGACGTCGCACACACAAGACTCGCAGGTGAAAGGGCTCGACGCGAACAATATCGAGCGTTACGTCCACCTGGCGATTAAAAAACTATTGAAGGAGTGTCCCGGGATCGATCGGATACAGCTTCGGTTGAATTTCGAATCGGGCATCCCCTACTCGCGTCAGGCGACCTTTTTTGGCGACGGGGTGATCGGGGCGATCAAGGAGGCGGCTCCGCATGTGAAGCTCGACCTCCGTACGGTCGGAGCCCGGTCGAAGATCCTCAAGATTGCCCAGGAGGCGGACCTCGACGTGCGGAGTTCGTTCAAGTTTTACGCCGAGTTCATGGGCCAGCCTCACCCGCCGCGAGAAGTCTGCCCCGGCAGCTACAGCTATAAGAACACGCAGAAACCGTTCGGCAACCCGCAGTTCAACGAGGTTTGGATGCTCGGCTCGCACCGGCTGCTGCTCTGGGGGAGCGAGGACTACGGTCGGCGGTTCGGGCGGATCGCGTCGTTCGGCGGCACGATCGGATTCGAGACCGACGGTCCGTTGGGCCAGAAGGGGTTTCGGCAAGGTTCGCTGCCCGCCTGGCGGATCTTTCGCGACCCGAAGGACGAGTATTACCGGCACGAGATCGAGCGATACTGGGCCTTCTTCCGCACGATCGGGCGGTTCTCCTACAACCCCGAGACGTCGCGTGAGGTTTGGATGCGGCCGTTTAAAAAGCGGTTCGGCGACGCGGCCGAGCCGATGGCCCGGGCCTACGAGGTGGCGAGTCGTGTGATGTGTCTGATGGTGGCAAGTCATACCGAAAACGCCAACATGTACACCTGGCCCGAGATCAATATGGGCGGAGTCGGTGCATGTTACAACGATCTGCGAGGGGTCGATCAAGGGCTGTTCCCCAGCATCAATACCCAGGTCGAGAACGAGTTGGCCGGCCGGATGACCGGGCACCTCGGCGCGTTGCGTCTGGCGGATCTTTTCGACTCGATCGCCGATCAGATCGATCGAGCCCTTGCCCGGGCGGACGCCCGAACGAAAAAGCCGAGCAAGGAATATCGGACCACGAAAAACGATTTCCGGATCCTCGCCTGCCTGGCCCGATTCCATGCCGCTCGACAGCGGGAAGGCTATCACACGGCCAAGTTCTATCGGACCGGTGACGGGAGTCTGCTGGACGAGGCACTGCGCGAGGCGAAAGCGTCGCTTGTGCAATGGAAGAAGTTGGTCGCGATCGCCGACCGGCAGTACCACGGCGACTTGGTCCTCGGCCCGGAGGAGCAAGGGCACTGGAAGGACAAGCTGCCGTTGATCGAGGGGAACGTGAAAGTCATCCGCGAGGCGCAGCAGGTGTTGCGAGAGTATGGCCTGTTTGAAAAGGGGTTCGATTTCGGGTCCCCTGCTCCGGATCGAAAGTATCGGACGTTCAACTTCGCGACCTATGGCAACGATCACCTGCGGCAGCGGCGGTTCCTGCCCGTCCACCCGGGGATCAAGTACGATCCGCATGCCGGCTACGGTTTCACGCAGGATCGGGACTTGGAATCGACGTCGCGAGAAGAGATCAGCAAGAAGACGCTCAACGGTGCCGAGAATGAATCCGATCCGTCTTCGATCCCGTTGGATATGCTGGCGGCCGATTTCGTTCATGCGGACCGCGAGTTCCGGTTCCGTATCGACATGCCGCAGCACGACTATCGGTTTACCTTCTTGCTCGCCGACCGGTCACCCGAGTCTCGCGATCATGGGCCGATGAACATCCGGACCGAGCAGCGCAGCACGGTGACGAATCGGATCAAGGACGTCCGCGTTCCGGCCGGAAAGGATGTGGTGAAGCAGTATGACTATAATATCCAGAGCAGTTGGTATCCGTTCATCATTTTCGGGTTCCAACCGACCGAAAAGGGTGCCGACGCGATGGTCTCGGCCCTGACGGCGCATCGTGCCATGCCGGTCCTTGCCCATGCCTCGCGGCGACAGGTCTCGCCACGAGAACCTTGCAAGTTGTCGGCGACGATCACGATGCCGCCACGTCCGGTCGGTGAGGATGGCCAACTCTCGGCCGCACCCGGCGATCGGCTGGCCGAGGCGACGCTCCACTTCCGCACCGATGCCCAAAAGCCGTATGAAAGCCTCCCGCTTCGGACCGACGACGGGCTGAACTATCACGCGACGCTCCGGCCGGAGCAGCTTCAAGGTGGAAAGTGGCTCGAGTACTACTTCTCGGCTCGCGACAAATCGGGCCGCGCGGCCCGACTGCCCGAGTCGGCACCGGTCGCGATGTATCGCTCGCGACTCTCGGCCGACACGAACGGTCCGCAGATCGTGCACAAGCCGATCACCCGTTGGAAAGCCGGTCGCCCGATGCCGATCGAGGCCCGTGCGACCGACCCGGACGGCGTGGCGGTGGTCCGCGTCTACTACCGCATCATGGACCAGACCGTACCGTACGACTCGATCCTCATGGAACGCCGTGGCGGTAAGTACGTCGCGACGATCCCCGGTGAAGCGATCTACGCCGATTACGACTTCGTCTACTATCTCGAAGCCGCCGACGAAACCGCCACCGGCAGCTCCTACCCCGACGGGATCAAAGAGGACGCGTGTATCTTTGTGAAGACCGGCGACAAGAAAACGCCATAGGAATCAGTTATTCAAAATTAGCCGCCGAGCTTGTTCGGCGCTTGAAATGCTATCCAGCTTCAAAACGACGAGCAAGCTCGACGGCTAACAAGCGCCGAACAAGCGGCGGATAAATCCGCGGCGGCTAAATGGTGTGATTTCCTGCTTCTGCCCCCTGCTTTTCCCTCCCCCCCCGATCGGTTATAGTGTATGCTTTATTGGGCAGCGGTCGTGAACCAT
>JASFHG010000581.1:0-3192 GCA_050123355.1 Planctomycetia bacterium | reverse complement strand
AGAGAAGATCGCCCAAGATGGCGTCGAATTGACCGGTGAGATCAGACGCTTCGAGAATCACAAACTCGTCAAAGGCGTGTAGCGAAAGCCCCGGCTCGACATGGACTATCAGGCTGCCCGACAGCGTCGCCGGCCCGTCGATCGTCAAAAAATCGTACTCGGTCAAGCTCAGCAGATCGATCTCCAAGATCGCGTTTCCCTCTTGCTCATAGCCATTCTCGATCTCGAACCGTCCCACCGGTCCATTGCCGCCTGGCGAAACGACGCCCTCCGCTTGATGGTACAGGCAGCCGGCGATCACGCCACTTCCGGCCAACTCGCCCCACGCCTCGACGGTCAGGTTGCCCTTGAAAGTCGACCGGTTCAATTCCAACCGCCCGAGCATACCGACCGTAAATTGGCTGTCCCACGCCGCGGTCGCTCGCATATCGACCTGGAGTGTTCCCTCTTCGAGACAAAACGAGGTCCCGCCCCCGGTAACCCAAAACCGATCGGCCGTCACCGTATGGCCATTGAGCAGCCAAGTCACTTGACCGGCCTCGACGGAGACTTGCTGCAAGGAAACCTCTTCATCCATCGAAACCAAATAGCCGCCTGATTGGTCGAATCGGATCGAGTCCCGCTCGACGGGCACCTCGTTGGTCGACCAGTTCTCCACGGCGGAAAAGTTCGTATCGGCCGCTCCGATCCAGGTATCGATCGGATTGATGTCCCAGCCGACATCGTCGAGGGCCGCCACGTCGAGCGTCGACGTCAAAGCGGATTGACCGTACGTGATCGAGGGCTCCATGATCGCCTTTTGCGAAACGGTGGTCCCGAAAATCGTGCTGCTCGTCGCACCACTTTCCCAATGAGCTCCGTTCGCCTCGACGGGCACCGACACGCCTCCATTGGCTGCCGTCGCCGCCTCGCCGGTAAACAGGCCGTTTTCATCAATTAAATTATCCCAGGAATCCCAAATCCCCAGCCCGAGAACATGGCCGAACTCGTGCAGCAAAGTCGAAGCGAGATCCGCTTTACCGGACGCCGGCAAAGTAGAGTGGTCCGTATGCCAATTCACGTTCTCATTAATCGAAATCATCCCTCCCCAAATCGCGATTTCAACCGCGGTTTCGGTCTCGTCGTCCGGATTCCTGACTTGGTCGATCGTTCCTTCACCACGCGTGATGGCATTGGTACGCCATGTAGGATTGGGACTGCTACCGGTACTATAAGCACCCGGCCCTCCCCATGCCAAAACACCGCCACTGATGTCGTTCGCCCCCACGTAGATGATGATCGTATCCGCCGGAACATCATACTCAGAGATTGAAACCAAGGCTGTCGGATCCTCGTTGGGGGCGTAGAAAAAAATCGTATAATTGTTTTTGAAAGTTGAAGTGATCGCGGTAAAATCGTCATTGAGCAAGCTGCCATAGAATTCGCCCACCCACTCGAGCGTCTCGCGAGCTTCCGACCCTTGCGGGAAAAATGCTGTTTTGCCATTCTCCGGATCGTCAACGTCGTAGGTATAGTCAAACTGGATCGTGATCGCCGCGGAGGCGCCGACCTCCATCAGAAGTAAAACCACAAGACCCACCCCCAAGGCCTTTAGAACCCGTCCGAAAACCTTTTGGCCGTTCAATATCATGCCGGCCGCAAAAACCTCCGTGGTAGTTTTCGGATAGACCCTCAACCAAGCTGCTCGACGAGAGGACGCAGCCGGAAATCCATAGAAAAAATGCACGTTATCTCTCCAATGCTCACCTCATGGCACTGCACCTTGTAACCTTTTGATTATACATACTTACAGGTCTATACAAAAGCAAGAAATTAAAAAAGGAGAGAGAGTCTATAAAAACTCTCTCCCCTCGGTACGGATTCTCCCTGCAGGAGTATCCGCTACACCACACACACACTTTTATGTCTATTGATTCCGATATATTTAATGATCGTTGTGCAGCCGCAAACCCGGCTGTCCAGCCGGGTTTGCTGGATTTGTGGCCGCAGAACGGTTCATTAGCATGCAAACCTCAATAATCAGACCGAAAAAATCACTCTTTGTCAGCCTTGGCTGCCTTTTTTCGCTTTTCGGCCGCTTTTTTCATACGAGCCCGGATCGACTTCTTGATCTCCTCGGGCGTCACAAAACCGTCCTTGTCGGCGTCGACTTTATCGAACACCTTCGCAAGCCGCTCGGGTGCCTCGGACTTCGAGATCTTGCCATCCCCGTCCTTGTCGATCTTCTTCATGTGCGCGGCAAAGCGTTTTTTCCTCTCCTCGGGGGAGGGGCGTTTTTTGCCAGGGCGACGGCCTTTCTTGCCTTTTGGCCCCTTAGAACACTTCTTTTTGCCATGGGCCGCTTTCTTGCCATGAGGACCCTTGGGGCCCTTAAAGCCCTTCTTGCCCTTAGGACCCTTCTTGTGCTTCGCGGCCATCTTCTTCATGTGGGCCGCCATCGCCTTCTTGATCTCGGCCTCGGTTACCAAACCGTCCTTGTCGGTGTCGACCTTGTTGAAGATCTTCATCGCAGGCCGGTTGACCTCGGCCTTCGATAACTTGCCGTCCTTGTTCGCGTCAAGCCTCTTCAGGTGCGCGACAAACTGCTTTTTCATCGCCTCGGGAGAAGAACCCTTCTTGCCATGGGCCTTTTTGGGGGCCTTTTTAGCAAACTTTTCCATGTGGGCTTTGATCGCTTTCTTGATCTCGGCCTCGGTTACCAAACCGTCCTTGTCGGTGTCGACCTTGTTGAAAATCTTCATGGCAGGCCGGTTGACCTCGGCCTTCGACAACTTGCCGTCCTTGTTCTCGTCAAGCTTCTTCAGGTGCGCGACAAACTGCTTTTTCATCTTCTCGAAAGAAGGATGCTTTTTGCCGGCAGGACGGGCCTTTTTATGGTGAGGTCCCTTCTTCCCGTGGAACTTTTTCTTTCCGTGGAAGCTCTTCTTGCCATGGAAGCCTTTTTTGCCGGGACCTCGACCCTTCCAGGCCTTAGCGGGACCGCGTTTACCGGGACCGTGACCTTTCCAGGCTTTGCCGGGACCACGCTTACCAGAGCGATGACCGTACATGCCCTTGGGACCTCGCTGGCCAGGACCTCGACCTTTCCAAGCATTACCGGGACCTCGATGCCCTCGATATTGTCCATGCCAGGCCTTGCCGGGACCACGATGACCAGGACCGCGACCGTACATGCCTTTGCCGGGACCACGA
>JASFHG010000580.1:0-3201 GCA_050123355.1 Planctomycetia bacterium | reverse complement strand
CCACATCCTCTTACCTACAGACCTTCATTGTCGATGTCGATACGCTCGTTGTCGATAAGAGTTACCTCGGTTACGGCGACTCTATAGAATCATTCAGCAAGATCGTGCGACCTACCAGCCTGCGAAACCGATTCCTCGACATCGGCATCGATCAAGCGGGAAACCTTACCTTGACCTCGCGAAAGCAATTGCGTTTTGCCATCGAACACGACTCCACATCGCCGCACATCCGGCTGCAACGGAATCCGCAGCCCCAGAAACCTACAAATTGTCACTCTTTCGAACCGGTCAAGATGCCGTCCGAAGTCGGATTTCAATTGACCGTCGCCACCTGGGATGACGGAAGCCAGGCGTTTCTCGATTCCCGAGGAATGCTACACCTGAAGAGTTCCGACGTATCGGTCCCGGAAGTGTCTATTGTACTGAACGATGGCGTACTTTCAGGATGGTGCTCGGATGGGCGACTTTGGGGACAACCGTACTGCCTCGGTGACGAAGCGAGTGCGCCGACTCGTGCCGTCTTTGACGAAACCATCAAGGCCTTTACCCAACGACTACGATGATCCACACCACTTTGACATTGCGATATAGTGCAAAAACCATACGCCCGCCTCGGGCGTGGTTGATCCGTGGTGCCGATCCGACAGTTTGGCTCGAAGAGATTACCACGTGGAACGTTCCGCATTCCGCGATACGCCTCTATTGCCTGCCGTATGGGATGGACAATCTTCGTCCGCGAGACGTGTTGGCGGTCTTGCCCGACTCATGTAAGCCGGCCGCCTCGCAACTATGCATCCCTTACGGCCGGATCGCGGACCGACTCTACCTCCCGAGCAATGGGCGATTCGACCCTGACGTATCAAGCACCGATCTGCAAAATTTGCTGTCGGAAAAGTATCTCTATGTATGGCACCCACCGTCAGGCTTGATCGCGTTTGAGCCGAATGATGTCATTCGTGTATCAGACCTATTGCAGCCCGGCCCGTTGATCGCAAACACCTGGAACCTCGCGATGCCAGGAACGGCCTTTTCGCGGCGACTTCTTTCGTTGGCGCCCGACAAGAACCTGACACTCGAGGACCTCATGCAGAAGGGTCGCGACGACATCGGGACCGACTCCGCCTCTCTTACAGATCTTCCTCCCAGCCCGGCAGAACCAAAGACCGACCTATTTCACAAGTCGGCTCAGTATGGCCAGGATGCTCTGGCCCGAATGATTCGCTGGCTGGTAAATCAAGCTCCAGCGACAGCCGGCCAGCCAACATGGCTCGATCACCTGGGGCAATGGGCCAATCAAAAACTGGCGGGCATCTCTTCGGCAATGGAAGCCGCGCGAAACAAAGAGATCGCTCGGCTGATGCATCTGTTGGAAACCGACCCGGACCGGGGACTCCGCTTCGCGTTACCGCTGACCGGCGATGCGCATCGCGGCCTGGCACCACCTTCGAACCGGTTGGGCGAAAGAAATATCGATTTCAGTTTCGGACGTCTTGGTGGCGGATTGGCCGGTGATTTTTGGGATATTTCGCAGAACTACCGGCTTCGCCTTACCTCTCGTTACCGGGAACTGGCAAATCGAGAGTTGAACCTGGGACGACATCGACGGGCCGCCTATATCTTTGCCGAGTTGCTCGGCGATTACGATGGCGCCGCCAATGCGTTGATCTCCGGACGGCACTGGCGAGAAGCGGCCGCCCTTTACCAAAAGCGGCTCAATCAACCGTTGGATGCCACGCAATGCCTTGAACAGGGTGGCCTTTGGACCGAAGCCATTTCGCTCTATCGGGAGTTGGAACTGTACGAAAAGGCAGGCGACCTGTTCGAAAAACTCCAGCAACGAAGCGATGCCTGCCAGATGTATCGCGAAGCCGTTGCCGCATGTCGCAACAAGGGGGACACGCTGCAGGCGGCCAGGATTCTGGACAAAAAACTGCAAGCTCCCGACGAAGCGATCGCGGAACTCGAAGCAAGTTGGCCCGATTCACCACAAGCGGGACAATGCCTCAGGGTTCTGTTCGCCCTCTTCGGACGTCTCGGCCGTCATGAATACACTCGGAAATGGATAGACCGTTTTCACACGACGCAAGTGCCTGTCCATTGCCGAGCGTCATTAGTAGAGTTTTTGGCAGATACGGCAAATGACTATCCAGACCGGATAACCAAGCTCGAAGCGGCCGATGGCACGCGCATCCTGGTATCGCGGGCATTGCAAGAAGAATCCTGGACGGATAACGGCCGGCTGCTGGCGGCCGTCAGCCGTCTCGTTCCCGAAGATAGCCTGCTGAGACGAGATTGCCAACGTTATCGCCATAAACCGCCGGCCATCAAAATGCCGGTTGCGGTAAAAACCTCGTCACGAAAAAAGGCGCCAAAGCTGCTGCAAACCATTGGGCTCCCTAAACAGGTCGAGTGGCGCAGTGCGACGAGTGGCGGAAAAACCATCTTTGCTGCCGGGTTCCTCGACGATCGTCTTGTGTTGACTCGATGTAGTTGGGATGGGTTTGTCGATCCGATCCTCAAACCGTGGAAAGTAGAACGGAGTCTTACGACGGCTCCGATTCTGCTGGTAACGAACCCGTGGAATGACAACCGGTTATTCGTGCATGTCGTTGGTGGCCCTGTCCTACCCGCGACGCAAAGCTTTCGGCAGACCGATCGATTCCCCACGGAGATCCTCACGGGCGAAATCCCCGGCGTCTGGTCGGCTGTCGTGGGAGCAACCCGAAGTGTCTATGGCACTACCTGGCTCGTGGACGCTGGGGGAGATTATGCAACCCTGGTCGCGCTGGGCCACGGTGGTGAACAAATCTCCAACGAAACCGTCCCCTTTCCCGAACCGTCGGAAGAGGCCATCGATCAGCCACTCACGATCCCGATTCCCATTCACGCACGCCATGAAAAAGTCTACGTTGGTTTGGGAAACCACCTATTGACCTTCGACAAAAACAAGGAGCGGGAATCCATCGAGTTTGAACAACCGATTCTGTCGCTGCAAGGCTCATCGCCTCATACTCGCGCACGATTGGCACTCACCTTTCCGCGCGGAGGAGCCATCTGCTGGGATGAATTCGGTGGTATTCACTCAGAATTTTTTGCCACCGACATGCCCAATCCGGTCGCCTGCTTCAATCGTGGCGGCTACCTGATTGCCGCGAGTGAACACGGCTGCGACGTATACCGAACCAAAAATCGCCGCCTTGA
>JASFHG010000579.1:0-3201 GCA_050123355.1 Planctomycetia bacterium | reverse complement strand
CACCACAACCGGCTATTTTGTCGACGGTGTATGGACAGGCCAAGTTACCTTGCAGGCGGTGGTTGAAGATGTCAGTCTTCTCATAGACGATGGCGACGGCCATACCACCGTGAGCGAGCCGCTCGACATTATCTCCAAGCTTCCCGGTGACGCGAACCGTGACGGGATCGTTGACTCGTTGGACATTACCATTCTTGCCGGCAACTGGCAATTGATCGGTGCTACTTGGGCAATGGGTGATTTCGATGGCAACGAAAAAGTGAACAGCTCCGATGTCACCATCCTTGCCGGCAACTGGCAAGCAAGCATAATTCCTTCCGACGACGCTGATAGTGATGGCGAGGCTGGCGGCTCGGATGGCACCATTCTTGACGATAACGAGCAGAACGTCACCCAGAATACAGGCGACTCTAACGACAATGATCCGGTCGACGAAACCGACGCCACTCTTTTTGCCGATCATTGGCAAGCGGAGGTGCACTCCACGGAGGATTCTGCGGCAAAACCAACGCGGCGATTTACGCTCGGCGTAGCGACCGTCCTGCAACGTGAATCGCTTCCGCCACATCGCTTTATTGCCCCGCTCACGTCTCGCTATCGGGCCATCGACGCCGTTTGGGAAAAATCAACCCAAAACAATGGAGACTATACGGCAATTGCCAAGGATATCGCCTCTACCCAAGCGAAAAAATCCACCACCATCAGAGAGGAACTCTTCGCTTTGAATCTCAACCCGTATGCCGACGTGGAATAATTTTTTCAGGACAAGAGGTCACGAATAAAAGCCGGTAACAACTCATCGGTCGAATCCGATTCAAGCCGCCGTGAGCCAACCTTAACCTTGGCTTGCCGGCGGCTTTCTCGGTCGGGTTCATCTAGAATTTAGTCCAGGAATTAAAAGAGCCGGTTGTTTTTGTGGCGATCCTTCATTCTATATGGCAAAAATGAGCTGCTATATCGGGTTAAGAAATATCAGAAGAGGGAGGCGTAGAGAGAACTTCGGGATCCTCACCTTGATCCTCGGATGAATCTGTCATGCAGTAAGCCGTGTCGCTCGATTCTTGAGAATCATTGGACATGAAAAAGATCCTCGAAGCACAATGCGGGCAATAACCGCTTTTCTTGTCCGAGGCAAAAATGCACATCACCCTCGCTACTTCTTCATTTCCATTGTTAACACGGTGGGGAATACTGGCATTGAAGTAAGCGCTATCTCCTTCGATGAGCTCGAAAGTCTCTTCTCCATACTCAAAGATTACCTTGCCACTTAGGACATAAAGGAATTCTTCGCCTTCGTGCGACATTGCTTCCTCTCTCGCTGTACCGCTCGGAAGCAAAAGGAGAAGCGATTCGATCATGCCGGCACATTTATAGGTCAGTGATTCGTAAGAGATTCTCGAAGCAGGACGATCGCGCTCGACCGAGACCCCTTCTCCGTTACGGACGATGGATATTTCCGGCGGCTCTTCGATACCTCGCGTAAGTTCCGAGATGGTGGTCTCGAGTGCTTGCGCAATTTTTGCCAAGGCAGGCAAGGAAGGAGTAACCCGAAAGTTTTCAACTTTTGACAAAACGCTTCGAGTCAAACCGGTTCGTCCGGCAACTTGCTCCAAGGTAAGATTGAGAGCAAGACGTTTTTCTCGAATACGACGTGCAATACCAACTAAGCTCATGATGTTCTCATTGCTAAAATCCAAATACGGTCAGGAGTCTATCCGAAGAAAGCTCTTTTAGGGGCATTTTTGAATTGGCCCTCCAAAATGTATTTTACATGGTCTGCCATGGATGCGGTAGCATGATTATGGCTTTACCGGCTCGTATCCTTAAGTGTAATGTCCGTCATGTTTTACGGCAATAGATCGCCCTCTGATTTCCATAAAACGTCGTTTTTCTGCACCCCCTGGTCTTAAATGACATTCCCAGGTAACACTTTATCTCCACTGTTTTTACTGCGACTTCTGCTAAATAATGGATGTGTAGGCTTGTGGGCATTACCTTCCATAGAAATTGCTTTATAAACCACCTAAATTGCGGGGAGCAGGCATGGCAGTTAGGCAATCAGCAAGAGTTTCACGAAATAAGCCGTGTGAACAGCAATTGGAAAATGGATAGGGGCAAAATGTAAATGTGTATAAATTTTCTTTTGAAAAGTGCGAGATTCATTCCTTTTCCGAGGTCGAAAAAAACGATTCGGATCGTATTTCCATACTATCATGCGGTTTATTGCAAGTCAACATAGTTACAGTGTCATTTTATTTGCTGTGATTTATTGGAAACAACACTTTTGGCGATATCGCTCAAGCCGAAAGAACTGCCACGAAGTCCTGCTTAGCTCTTCGGTTAAAAAATAAACCTTTCACTCTTAATTTCCCATTATTTAAATGGAAGCGGCAATCCCCCCACTCGGGTTAAGCGTGCTTTTTGCGAAACTTTTTCCATGCTGCTCCCAAAAAAATATGGTTTTTAGTTGACTGCCAGGAAACAGGCTGTTACGATAGGGGCACAAGGGGATGCAAGGGCATGGAAGGCTTTTGGCTTTTCAGGAAACTTGTTGCAACGAGATGTTTTGTAAATCTTTTTTAGGGAGGATGATGAAAATGCGTGAGCGAAGTTCTTTTTTCTTTTTGGTAATTGCATGCTTGATGCTTTGCGCAGCGAGCACTGCACAGGCAGGCCTTGTGAATTACTGGACTTTTGACTCAGACGGAACAGATACCGTTACCAGTGGTAGCGGAACTTTTGTCGGAGCCGCTGCCATTACGAATACGGCAGGAGAGTATGTGTGGGGAGGCGGTGCACTTAAGGTCGCGCACAATACCGAGACCGGTGATTATTTTGATGTTGATTACAAGGTTATCCCCGACCATAGCGTCTATACCGTCACCGGATGGTACAAATGGGATGCGTCTTTCAGCAGCCAGGCAGTCGATTCTCGTGGCTTTATTTACGAAACCACACCGAGTTATTCCAGCGGTGTCGGCGTTTATACCGATACGTACTCACCGACATTTTGGGCCGATGGTCAAACGTCGGACGTCTCGAAGTTGGATTTCGGTTCAGGGTTACCGATCAATGATGGCTCATGGCATTTCTTCGCGATTTCTTATGATGCCACCAGCGATCAGGCGACCTACTATCACGATGGCACTCAGACCACGACCAGTGCGGCTCCGCTGATTGTCGCCACCGATGGAATCCATA
>JASFHG010000578.1:0-3206 GCA_050123355.1 Planctomycetia bacterium | reverse complement strand
GCACAAACCATCTCTGTCAGATAGAAAGGGCAATGGGCAGCTATCACTGCCGGTACCGCCAGTTCCCGCCGGCCTATACGACCGATGCCGAGGGCCGGCCGCTGCATAGCTGGCGGACGCTGATCCTGCCATACCTCGATCAAAAAAAGCTATATAAGCAGATCCACCTCGACGAGCCGTGGAACAGCCCACACAATCGGGCCGTTTTCGAAAAGAATCCGCTGGAAATCTACCAATGTCCGGCCAGTTCGAGTACAATAAAAGGCCACACCAATTACGTGATGGTGATCGGCGATAACTGTGTTTCCGACGGCCCGACCGCCTGTGGATTCGACGATCTGGTCAACGGGACGAGTCACACGATCCATGTCGTCGAAACCCTCCAACCCATCCACTGGTATCAACCGCTCGACGTCGATCTCGAGTCGGTCCTCCAACCTGAATCATCCCCCCTCGGCAGTAACCACGACGACTTATTGAACGTCATCTTTTGCGACTTGCATCCGAGCTATATCGAAAAAGATTTTGACCGCGACGTCCTACGAGCCCTGCTTGAGGGGAGAGTGAAAAATGAAAAATCCCACAGACGATAAAAAAACCGACTGCCCGACCGAATCGAGTGGTGCGGCCGACCGACCGAAATCGCCTGACTCGCCAAAGAAGAGCAAGTGTTGCACTGGTTGTCTTGCCGCTTTATTCCTCTTGGGTGTTTTGTTCCTTCTCATGCTGCCGGCAATCCAAGCCGCACGTGAAACGGCGAACCGTTCCTTTTGTAATGGAACCATGAAGGGGATCGGCCTCGGACTGCAAAACTATCACCATGAGTATGGCCAGTTCCCGCCAGCCTACACAGTGGACGCATCGGGAAGACGGCTCCATAGTTGGCGAACGCTCATCTTGCCCTTTATTGTGCAAAACGAAATCTATGACAAATTACGACTCGACGAACCGTGGGACAGCCCTCACAATCTGGCGGTCTTCAAAGAGATCGACGTCTCCGCTCCATCCCTCTTCGAAATGATTACGGATAACACGCCTTCTCTCGTATACCAATGCCCAAGCTGTCCGTGGGGTCATGACAAAAGCTATACAAGCTACGCGATGGTAATCGGTCCCAACTGCGTTTCCGACGGGCCGACCAGTTGTAGCCGCGAAGATCTTGCAAACGATTGTTCAAGCACGCTCCTCGTTGTCGAAACAACCGCCCCGATCCGCTGGTATGAGCCGAAAGACATCGACATAAAAACGCTTGATCGCGAAACCTCCGACGACGAGCCCACCATCGACAGTTTTCATCCGGGCATGGCTCTGTCTGTTTTCGCGGATGGCAGCATCCAGGGCATAAAAAAAGATATGGACAAAGAAGTCCTTCGAGCAAAAATCGAAGGTCGAGTAAAAAATCCCAAAAGCAAAGTTAGTTTAGATTAAAAAACCGAAAGCCTACCCCATGAAGAAACAAAGCCTCGTCATCCTATCCTTGATCTTCCTGACCTCTTGTCTGCCGGTCCGTGCGGAAGAAGATGTTTTTGACAATCCGCCGAAAAGCGTGAAGCGGCTGGCGATCGATTCGAAGGACTGTATCACCAAAGAAAAACATTTCTGGGTCCGCGGGGGGCAGATTACCGTCAACCCGAGTCAAACCGACGTGTTCGATGTACGAAATTTCCACTCGCCCCCCTACTCGGGAAAGATGAAGTTGGAGGTCCTGCTCAACGGCGAGCCGGTCGCACTGAAGTCGTACGAGTGGCGGCCGGGCGAGGTGTTGCGGAAGGGGCAAAGCGGTGATCTCGAAGTAACGACGCTGCTGACACCCGTCGTCGATCGGCGAGGGTTTCTGCTGACCGCTCGCGTGACCAACACAGGCAAGGAAGCGGTAAGCGTGCCGCTCCGTGTGGCGGCAAAAGGGGATTTAAGGCAGACCAAGGTTTGGCGTTTCAGTTCACCGAAAGCGAAGGAACCTTTGAACCTGCTCCGCAATCCCAGCGGTGTTCCCAATCGGCGGATCCTGCTGAAGAATGAAAACGGGACGGTGGCGGTCGCAAGCGATATGCGGCCCGTGTTGAATCTGGCCCCGGGCCAAAGTGTCGAGCTCCATCTGGTGCTGGCGGTCGGGGCCGGGTTTGAAGCCACCTCGGCGGCCGACGCAATGTTGGCTAAGCCGGGCAAGCAGCTTGCCGCCGCGCGCCGTTTTTGGGACGAGCAGATCGAAGGGATGTACAAGCGTCTACCACGCCTGTCGTCCGACAACCAGAAGCTGGTCGATTTCTATGATCGGGGCATGTTGAGCCTCCCGTTGGTCCGGTGGGAGATGCCCGGCTTCATCCTCTCTCCTTACTATGCCACATGCAGCATTGACGGCGGTGCGTTCTGCTGCTACATTTGGGACCTGGCCTATGGCTCACGAATCAACCCTCTGATCGATCCCACGGCCATCAAAAAACACTGGATCCAACAACTCCAGTCGAAACCAACGGAATACTATGCCTTCAGTCCGTTGGATGGCACTCCCGTCGGAGCACACTACTCGTACAACCAATACTCGATCGTTCGGGCCATCTATTACTACGTCACCCTGACCGGCGACGTCGCCTTCCTCAACGAAAAGGTCGCCGGCAAAACGATCCTCGACCATGTGATCGAGCATGCGACCTATCGGGACGACGTGTCCAAGCCGGTCGAGCTGATCGACTACGGCACGAACAAGAACCTCTTGGAGCTGAAGCGGACCAAGGCCTACGAAGGCTTCGTCCCCAGCCCGAACGGCGAGCGGTGCTGGTCGTATCGAGCGGCCGACCAGTTGGCGAAGATGGCCGGTAAACCTTCGCCGGGCCTGTCGAAACGGGCGGACGCCCTGGCCAAGCGGCTCGTCGACGAGCTCTGGTCCGACTCGCTCGGCTGGTTCCAAACCCGCGACAAAGAAGGCAAGAAACACACCTGCTACAGCGTCCAGATCTTCGACCTGCTGCGGCTCGACATCCTCGACAAGGACAAGCAAGAGGCGATCCTAAAACACCTCAACGACGAAGAATTTCTCTCGAAGTACGGCCTCCACAGCCTCTCGAAGCAGGACCAGGGCTACGACCCGAAGGATGTCGACTGGGGTGGACCGGGGGTCTACACCGGCGACGCACCGGAGCTGATCTGCGACCTCTATCACAGCGGCCATCCCGAACAGGCCGGCAACCTGCTGGACCGGATCCTCTGGT
>JASFHG010000577.1:0-3208 GCA_050123355.1 Planctomycetia bacterium | reverse complement strand
AGGGCGAACGGAACGGTCTCGTTGAGCAATTCGTTAAAATGATGATCCAACGGAATCATGGTTCTTTCCTGTTTGATCTATAGGCGATTCCCGCATGGCTCGTTTCATGTAAACCATGGCAGGGAGGTTTTTGATTTATCGATAAACGTGTGTCGCGGCAGGCGGTTGTGCCACCGTGTTTTGTGTCGGATAGGGGTACTGGTTTGTCGTCGGATACATCGATTGCTGATAAGGTTGCGTCGTCGAAGGAGGTACATAGGTGTGCTCGGCAGGCCAATTTTGCGTGGTATGTCCGGCCGGGGTTTGATACACGCCTGTCGCCGGGGGATAGGGCGAGACGGGCGGAACCGCGGTCGTCGGCTGGTAATTGGTCGGGGTCGGATAGCTTTGGTGGGTCGGACGTTGTGCTACCGTGGCGACCGATGTCGAGGGATAACTGGTCGAGGGGGGATTCGTCATGTTGGGCTGCGTTTGTGGATATTGCACCGTTTGAACGGCCCCTTGCTGATTTTGGAGAACCTCTTGAACCCGCTCGGGCGAGAACCGGTTGCTGGGGTTTACCTGTGTGTTGACTCCCTGATTCGTGCCGGTTTGGGCAAAAACCGGATTCTGTTGAACGTTCGGTCCGGTCGGGATCGGGGTCGAGGGAGTTGTCTTGGACGGATAAGCACTATTCCAAGGAGCAGGATAGGCCGAGTTGGCCGGCTGCGTGGTCGAGTTTTGGGGCTGACCGATTTGATTTTCTGCCACGGTGGTCGGTTCGTAGTTGGTGATCTCCAGCTTCGGCGTCGTTATATCGATAGGCAATTTGCTCTCGGGGGCTTCGCTTGTCGGAGGTGGCGGCAGGGTGTCGGCCGCATATTGTGGCTGAGGTGATTGAAAAAGAGGCGCTTCCGAGGCGTTGGGAGCCGGGCATTCAGGCGTCGGGCCACCACTATATAGCCCCAAGCGGTCGGTGACACGAGCCACGCCGAAACCGAGCACGCCGGCAAACAGCAGCATCGCGGCGATGCTGCCCGTTCGGCGAAGACGAGCCTTGTCGGTGGATTTCCACCCGGAGAAGAAGTCGAAGGGGGATGATTTCTTTTTTCGCCGTTTGAATGGCGGCGGCGGAGTCGGACTGGGCTCTGCCGGTTTTTGTATTTCCGCCGAGTGGACTTCTCTTTCAGGCTCCGCGTCCATCTGAGCCAGGTCCGGCAGGCGGAAGACGACTTCAGGCGTTTGATGGGTTTGGGCGTCGTGAGATAAATCAGAGCTGCTGGGAGTAGTCGGAAACGCCTCGTTTGTTTCGGCCTTTTTGGGCTCGTAAAGAGACATGATGAAGTCCTTCAATGCGGTGTTTTCCCCCCCGCATTGACCTCCCCACAGAGCTTGCGAGGCCTTTGATGGCATGCAGAGGTCGATTTTGTTTCGTTGTACGAGGGACTGCGCGCTTTATGGGCAGCCGGGTCCCTGCATCTTTAATCGGTAGTTCCGGTTCCGGTCTTGAGGATTAAGCGGAATTTAACGATTAGGCGATCCGTGTAATCGTGACAGAAGGGAGTAAATCCTTGGGAATAAAAGACAAAAAACGAAAAACGTTGGTATAACCGGCCTGACAGTTTCGGCCGCACTGACCGCTAGCTTTGCGCAATCCGTTAGTTTTAGCTAAGTTACCTAACTGTTTAAGTTTATCGATCTTAACTGACGATCTTTCTACTCGACAGATACATCGTCCCCCCCTCCAGATTTTGTTCCGGCGATGACTATCCCCCCGTATCCCTCTCCAACTCCCCAAGAGGTTGTCCGTGGCTAAAACCAAACCCAAGAAAACTACCAAGTCAACCAGGAAGACAACCAAAGCGTCCGCCAGGAAGGTGACCAAGAAAAAAAGTACTACCGCGAAAAGTTCTCCGAAAGCAACCGCCGGCAAAAGCACCAAGGGTCGGAAGATCACTCCCTCGAAGGTAAGCAGTAAGAACAAGCCGACGAAGGCGAAGAGCAAGTCGACCACCAAGTCGAAGTCCAAGTCCTCGACGACGGCTTCGAAGCGCTCGACGACTGCCCGTGCCAAGAGCACCGCGACGGCTTCGAAAAAGAGTACGACTACCGCGAAGAAATCCGGCAAAACCGTTTCAGCAAAAGCAAAGGCATCCAAGAGCAGCATGACCGCAAAGAGTTCCACCGCCAAGAATACGAAGAAAACCAACAGCAAGAAAAACATTAGCGACGAACCGGTCACGATCGATCGTCGTCGCAAGCAGGTTCCCGTCAAGAATGATCGACGAAAGAGCATCGAGCCGCGCGAGAAGGTGTCGCGACGCCGACAGATCGACCCGACGACGTGTGAGCGGGATTATTCCAACGACGAAGTGGAATTCATGAACGCCTTGGACGAGTACAAGCGGACCAGCGGTCGGATGTTCCCGACGTGTAGCGAAGTGCTCGAGGTGCTCAAAAACCTCGGTTATTGCAAGATGCCCACGGTAGAGACCATTAAAGAGACCAGCCGTACGAACGGCATGAACCAAGAAGAGACTTCCAACGAGATGGAAGAAGAGGCCTTACTGGCCGTTTAATTGAACTAGATGCGACTGCGGGGAAACCACCGATTGGCTTCATCCACGGACGCTTGAGGGCTTTGGCTATTGTCGTTCAGCCGGTTCTCGGGTGACACCAAGCTGATCGGTGGTTCCTGTTTCTTGAGGGGGCAGAGTCATCGAAAACCGATTTTGTTGGATGTTAGCCCCGTCGCTTGCGACGGGATTTCTTTCCAAACCGGCCGCAGGCGGCCGGGCTAACGAGGGTTTCGGATAGGTTCCAGAGCTGTTTTTGCTGACCATTTCTGTCGAGCCTGTCTGGGATATTTTCTTTTCCTTGTCCAAATTAATTTTCGTTTTGGCCATTGACGTTTCAGGCGAGATTCTTTACGATATGGCGGTATTACGATTTTAAAAAACGTAATACCTTGTGTTATTCAAGATGTATTCTCTGGAGAGGATGAAAGCATGGCCATTTCAATTGAACTCAATAATCAGCCCCTGTCACTCGAGCGGCCTCTGAAGTTGGTCGAAGTTCTTCAAAAGCAAAAGGCTCCCTTATATCGACCTCAAGGTTTCGAAGAGCTCGATTGGATCAACAACCCGCGTTGTCCGCTGGTCAATATTGTGGAGGTGGATGGCCAGATCGTTTCGTTGGCTGTGTGGGCCGATCGACCGGTCGAAGATGG
>JASFHG010000576.1:0-3210 GCA_050123355.1 Planctomycetia bacterium | reverse complement strand
CCTAAAATCCATGGTTGCCGTTACAAGTGATGTTAACCTAGGCAAGAAACCATCACAGACCTTGCCGATTAACCAGGATTGTATAGCTATTCAACGTAGATTGCAACACTTTTTTCGTAGTATCCCAAAAAAATTACCAAATCAGAACCATGACAATATTGTTCTGCTTTTTGCAGTACAGAGAGATCTTCGGTCAGTTTTTCAATCACGCCATTTTTTTGGTTGATCAAAAAATCTGCGATTCAATCACTTATTATTAGTGAGATCTTTGTATAGAACCAAAAAAGAAACGGCAGGTGGGGATCTCGCTACGGATCGGGAGTCTTGATCCTGTAGCACCACCTGCCGTTGTGACGATATATTATGGAGCCAATAGGGAGACGTCAATAGGCCGGGTAAATCAGGGGGATTTGTTGGATTGGGTAGAGATAAATCTCGCGTAGCGTTCGAGCGTGATTGACGAAATGGGCGTGTTTTGTTATATTGATTTATCGTTGTCGCAAAGGTTCTATTGCTTTGCGGCGTGGCGCATGTTCGGTCGTTGAGACTGGCCTTTGGTTGAGGGGACAAAGTAGTATTCCCTCGATAGGAGATTCTTTCTTTACCGCATTTTCTGAGAGAGCGGTTCTACGTGTGCGCCACGGTCTAGAGGTCTTTATGGTGATACAGCGACTTTAGTCGTGCGCTCATGGGGATCGGTTTCTCATTGTTTCTCGGGTTTGTCCATTGGTGTGCGTTCGGTACGGCGTTTGCGCTCGCGGTACGCGCGGATGAGCGAAAAGCAAAACAGTTCTCAAGATTCGTGTGTTTGATGGTGTATTGCCGGGTAGCGGCTGGATGTGCACGAACAGTTTCGATGAAACGCTTGCATGGGATCTTGGAGAAAACTTTTTTTACTCGGACACTTGCCCTCTGTGTTGGGTATGAAATATTTAGGGAAGAGAGGGAGATGTTTTTTTGTGACTAGAAAAACCCGTTTTGCAAAACAAGCAGGCTATGGATCCTCTTTACGAACTCCCTCGACAGAGCCAATTTGGAAAATTTCTCCAAGAATCTTTTTATTTTCCGGACACTTTGCCTTTGCGCCGGGTATGAAAGTAAGGGAGGGACTTTTTTTATTCTTAAGCGGAGATTCAAAATGGTGAGTTAGCGTCAAGCAGAGAAGCTTTTTACAAAAGAATACACTTCTGGTCATTGGAGATCACAAAAAGTCATTTGTGATCACAAATGCTACCTCCTGCAGGAAGGTTGTTGGACTATCCCAGCGATGTACCTCTGCAGAGCCGATTTAAAAACTTTCGCAAAAATCTTCTCATTTTCCGGATGAAAATTTGCTGCGCCGGGTATGAAAAGTAATAGAGGCTGCTTTGTAGAAAACTGAACTAAACTGGGAATTAAGGCGTATTTAGGTGCATGGGGAGCACTAGCAAATCGCCACGGAGGGTTTTGATGACGGCTTGGGCAATCGCCAAGCGGCGGCTACCGGAGTTTAGTCATAAAAACTCTCCCAAAAAATTTACACAACATCAATTGTTTGCGTGTCTGGTTCTGAAGTTGTTTCTGAAAACCGATTATCGCGGTTTGATGGAACACTTACAGGACTGTCCGAGTTTGCGAGAAGCGATTGAATTGCACAAAGTGCCTCACTATACCACTTTTCAGAAAGCCGCAAGACGACTCCTGATTTCGAAGCATGTCAATCAACTCCTCGACGAAACGGTTCAAGCCATGATGGGACGCAAACGAAAGGTCCTGCTGGCGGCGATCGACTCGACCGGCTTGGAATCGCATCACATCAGTCCCTATTTTGTTCGCCGACGTGAACATAGGTCCAAACGTGGGCAAACCTCGCAATATACGCGTTTTCCGAAGCTCGGCGTACTGATCGATTGTTCCAATCATTTCATTCTCGGTTACCTCACCGATCAAGGCCCAAAGCCGGATGTCCAGGACCTGGAACCGACCTTGAAACAAACGTCGTCCCACATCCGCATCGAGTGGCTTACCGCCGACGCAGGCTACGACAGCGAATCGAACCACCGTCTATGCCGCGAGGAACACAATATCAAAACGTTGATCCCGCCCAAACACGGCCGACCAACCACCAAACCGGCGAAAGGTCGCTATCGTCGCCGGATGCAAACTCACTTCGATCACGAAAAATACGGCCAACGCTGGCAAGCTGAAACCGTCATGAGCATGATCAAACGTAATTTGGGCATCGCCACCACCGGCCGCTCCTACTGGGCCCGCCGTCGTGACCTCATGCTCATCGTACTCACCCACAACATCATGATCCTCTGGCATATAAAGGTTTTCTACAAAGCAAATAGAGGCCCTTTTTCTCTAACAAGTGAGATGCATCACTTCCGGTAATTGAACGGCACAAATAAGTCCGTTGTGGCCAATCGTGTCATTTATAGATCAAAATTGGTCAAAGCCCCAAAAAATTTTTGGGCTTTCTTCAGATTTTAGCGGGGAGTTTTGATGCCGAGCGGGTAATAACATTATAGACGGCAACTCTCCCGAGTGGTGACAATTGTCACCACTCGGGAAATATCCGTGATAAAGCTTCCGTTCCGCAGAATTCTGCGGAACGGAAAGTAAGAGGCTGTGATGAACTGGCAGTTAAAGCCACTGTCGTTAGTGGCTAGCTTTAATTTTATAGCCCAAAGGAGAAAGAAAATGAGTAATCAGGACACCGTAAAGCCACTTGTATCGTATCGTGCTGACGAGCTGATGGCCATGGTGTTGCCAGAAGACGATCCGAAACGCGAATTGGATGTTCTGTCAGAAAGTGATTTGCAAAGCAAGGAGACGGTCAGCAAGAAGCTGGTAAAGGTCGACAGGGAAAACCACTGTATTGATTTGGCGACGCCATCAAAAGCGTATCCCTATTGGATCGACCTGGATCGTATTGATACCAATGCAAAGCTGGTCGAATGGCTCCGGCACTTGTCCGAAAAAGATTGGTTTACCGCAAGCCATGTGCGACAACTCATCGCGATTACCACAAGGATCTGCCCGGGCGTCCAGCCACACTATGGGGCTTAGATATCAACGCTTTAGGTTGGTTGGTGTTTTTTGTCTCTGGCCATAAGAGGCGGGTTCGAAAGACGCCAATTCTTTCAGTTTCCAAACGTACCAAGTTGAATAAGGAGACATTTATACATGCAAAAACAAGGCCAGAATTCTATTGTTAACGCCCTC
>JASFHG010000575.1:0-3217 GCA_050123355.1 Planctomycetia bacterium | reverse complement strand
CCACTGCGGCACACAACACATCGTCATCTGCCTCTTGGATTCTCAAGGCCGTTGGTGAACACAGCACGGATCCTACCCGTTCCATGGAATGGTATTTCCTGAACGGAGATAAGAGTAGTGGTTTCATTGATGCAGCTCGAAGCGGCATCTACATCCAGCAAGATCATATTTATGATATCCAAATCGACATGCATCCAAGCACTTTGAGCTACGATGCGTATCTTACGGACCGAACGGCCGGTACGGCAACCTATTCGGCAATGGACCTCGGCTGGCGAAATAACGTCCACGGAACTTACGTAGTCTTCGGTTCACGGGCAGATGAAGTCGGCGATCGGCGACCATTCTCGCTCGATGATGTTCATATCACCCAGACCTACGAATATACGACTCTCGAAGAGGTTGCTGCCCGATTTGACGGCGGCACTTCCACGACGGTCGTCGATGCCTACGAAGGTATGGCGGGCGATGGCTGGGCCGGACCGTGGCAAAACGATACTCACGGCACTTCAGCCAATTTTACGGCTACTGTTGACTCAGCCAACGAAGTTCACACCGGTGATGGAAACTGTCTCTCCTTGACCATGACCAATACTCGGAGTGATGGCACTGGCCTCGCTAGGGTTTCACGCTCCTTTGGAACCATCCCGAGCATCGACCGAACCCAAGAATACACGGTCGAGTTCACCGTCCGAATCGATGAAAATTACGTTGAAAACGAAGTTTTCACGAGCATGACCGACTATGACGATCGGTATGTCATCTCCTGCTCCAGTACCGAGCATGGCAGCACACATCCTGACGATACGTTTGCCATCCGAGCAATGGGAGCCGAAGGCACATGGGGACCCCACATTGTTCGAAAATGGGCCTTTACTGACGGCGATAACCTAGGTGGTGTTGACCAGTTTATCGGATCAGGTATCGGCCTGGTGGAAGACGGAGTTTACGATTTTGTCGTAACCGTCTCTCCCGAGGATGGCACGTATGACGTTACGCTCACGGATCACTTGAGCAACGAGTTTACTGCCACCGACCTTGGATGGCGTACCGAAGCCGGACTTGGCGGTGATTGGCTCAACTTTGTTATGAAAAGTGACACGCTAGACGAGATGCGGTCCATGACGATCGACAACATCGTCATCTCGCAAGATTTGGAAGAAGAATGGCCTGCCGGCGACGCCAACAAAGACAACAAAGTCGATGCCTCCGACGCCACGATTCTCGCCGGGAACTGGCAAGCCGGTCCGGGCGCTACCTGGGAGATGGGCGACTTCAACGGCGACGGCTTCGTCGATGCCTCGGACGCCACGATCCTCGCCGGAAACTGGCAGTTCGGCACCGGCGGCACGGCCGTGCCCGAACCGAGCACACTGGCCGGTCTGGTAGCCCTGCTTCTGGCCGGAGTCGCGCTGGCCCGTCGACGTTAGTCAACTTTTTGACAAAACAGGTGGGACACTGATTCCCGCCTTATCAATAAATGCGAAAGCAGTGGGACGCTGGAAACTTTTTATGCTCGCTCAAGACATAATGGCTTTACAACGTGCCACTGCTTTCGCGGCTTTCAAAATGCCTTAAGGAAAGTAAAACCATAAAGTTGGAAACTTTAAACATGAAGACCAAAATATTTTTCGGCAAAACGGCAGCGGCTTGTTTTATTGGTTTGATGGCCGTGCTTTTATTGCTGCCCGGTTGCAGTGATGGCCGTCCCAAACGGGTCAAAGTTTCGGGAACAGTCCTGATTGACGGAAAACCGCTCTCGGGTGGTTTTATCCGTTTTTATCCGGAAGGTGGTCGGACCGCATGGAGCGATATTGACGAGCAGGGGCGATTTACGCTGAGTTGCTTCGATAAAGGTGACGGCGTCGTTCCCGGAACGCATCCCATTGCGGTAACAGGAACCACACAAATCAGCCAAACGACTATAAAATGGAATGCGCCTCCCAAATATGCCGAACCTCAGACCTCGGGGCTCAAGAAAACCATTGATGGCCCTACCGATTCGTTGACCATCGAACTGACTTGGAAAGGCGACCCGAAAGGTAGACCTTTTGTCCAAGATGTTGAAGCAAATGTAGAATAGATGATTCACTGTTTCAAGGCAAAGTAAAAAAACATACCGCCAGCCCTTAAAACCAATTTTCGAAAAAGTCCGCCGGGAAAGATTGAAAGGAACCATGTCCCCAAAACGACTAACCCAAAAACCAGCATCTCGAAAAGGATTTACGCTGGTCGAACTCCTTGTGGTCATCGCGATCATCGGGATTTTGATCGCGCTGTTGCTGCCCGCGATTCAAGCCGCTCGCGAAGCAGCCAGACGGATGCAATGCACGTCTCGCGCGAAGCAGATCTGCCTTGCCACCGCCAACTACGAATCGGCGCTCGGGTATTATCCACCGGGTCGAGTAGGCTTCGATGGGCAACCGGATGCCGCATTGAACTATACGCCAACAACGCCTGAAAAAGTCGCGACCAGTGCGCTTGTCATGATCCTGCCTTACATCGAACTTGACACACTTTATAACCAATTCAGCTTCGAAGGTCACGGTGGTCTATGGGGCAGAATCGACGAGGGTAGCGATTGGTTGACCATCAATGGCCCAGTCATCGCAAATCGCCCAAAAGCCTTCGTATGTCCCAGCGATACGACACCGGAATTTTACGAGGATGTGCCGATCGCCACTTATTACGACACCGGCAGCTACAAAGCCGCGACGGGAAGCTATGCGTTCTGCATGGGCAGTATGATGGTAACCGATCCACCGGTCTTGGGCGGTTCTGTCGTCAAGTATCACAATAACGGCGTGTTTTATTTTCGAAGCAAGCACAAAACACGCGACATCACCGACGGCTTGAGCCACACCATGTTTCTTGGAGAAACCACAGACGGGCATCTCGCATTAACGTCCAATATCTGGACCCGTGCCGTCCACAGAAAAGATACCCTACGCGCCACTCATTATGAGATAAACACGAACTTTACAGACAAATCCAGCGGTGCATTCATGAGCAAGCATCCGGGCGGTGCCAACTTTGGATTCGGAGACGGGCATGTGGTATTTCTTTCCGAAACCACGGACATCAACGTTTATCAAGCCATGTCCACCCGAGCCAATGGTGATACGGTCAAGGAGTAAGCAAGCAAAATCAATTGTCCACTTCGAGATGGACATGAACCATATAGCAAAAGAGCAGGGAGTAACATTACAATGACAAA
>JASFHG010000574.1:0-3220 GCA_050123355.1 Planctomycetia bacterium | reverse complement strand
TTATAACTATCTCTCCGAGTTCGACGACTTTTTCCCCGACGAAAACGGCTCGCTTAAGAAGAAAATTATTCTCAAGGTCAGCGATTACCACTCGGCTGCCGTTCAAGGACGGTTTCTGGCCAAATGCGGCCTGTGGGTTTCCGAATACCGGATCGAGTCGGGTTTGAATTGCGGGGGTCATGCCTTCGCTACCAAAGGGCTTTTGCTGGGGCCGATTCTGGAAGATTTTCAGCGGCACAAGGAAGGATTGATCGAACAACTGCAAGACCTGTACAACCGTGCGATTGACGAGCGAGGCTGCCCCCTATCGTCCGATCCCCATGCCGTTCGCCTTACTGTCCAGGGCGGCATAGGGACCGCCGCCGAGGACCAGATGCTACACGATGTCTACAAAGTAGACGGCACGGGTTGGGGTACACCATTCTTGCTCGTGCCCGAGGTTACCAACGTCGACGAGGACCATCTTGCAAAACTGACGTCCGTCCGCAACGGCGATGTCTATCTGAGCGATAGCTCGCCATTCGGAATACCATTCTGGACTCTTCGCACGTCAGCCAGTGAAGAAGCTCGTCGGCGTCGAATTGCCGAAGGCTTTCCCGGCAGTCCCTGCACGAAAGGTTTCGTCAAGCTGTTCAATACGGAGTTCACGTCGCGGCCAATCTGCACTGCGTCTCGCCAATATCAGGAATTGAAATTAAACGAGCTTGCCGAGGAAGATATGACCGAGGAGCGGCGGAAGGCTATCCGTCGCAAAATTCTTGCCAAGTCGTGCATCTGCCATGATCTGGCGGGCGGGGCCACGTCGAAGCTCGGAATTGATCCGGCGGCCACCTCGGCCGTTTGTTGCGGTCCCAACATTACGAGTTTTTCCGCGGTCGCTACACTGGAGGAAATGGTCGGACACATTTACGGCCGGGTCTCGATCGTACACGATCTCGATCGCCCACACATGTTTCTCCGGGAACTGGCCCTCTATATCGACTACCTTCACCGCGAAGTGAATGAAAGCGAACTCGGGCTTTCGGCGAACACACCCGAGTATTTCCTGGAGTTCAAGGAAAATCTCTTTCACGGCATCGATCATTATCGACAAATCATGACTCGACTTCCAGAGAAATCACGGCAGCGATTTGCCGGTGAATTGGAAAAACTGTGCGAGGCGCTCGGTGCGGCTCCATCGGGAATTGTCCCTCAACCTACCTATCAAGACTAAACCGCAGGAGCAAAGCAATTTCATGGCAAAAGACCAGAACACCTTCGCAAAACGAGCGAGAGAAACCGAAAAGAGGCAAAAGGCGGATGCCAAGAGAGAACGCCGTCGCAGAAAGAAGGAACGGGCCAACCAGCTTGCCGAATCTGCCGACATTGATTCTGCTGATACAGACAACGTCGAGCGTGAAGACATCGAGCAATAGGGCAGTCGAATATTGCCGGTGGTTTAGATAATCCGCTCGTCGTTGCCCAGGATTTCCCATAGGTCGTCGTAGCTTGCCGCTTTACGGATGGCGGCGAGTAAGACGCCTCTTGCACCTTCGGCATTGCGACCATCGTGCTCGACATAGATGGTCCGCTCGCCCGCCATTACTTGAAGGTTTTCTAGATCGACGTCGCTGAACTTTTCCAAAATTGCCTTTTTAACGGCAGCTGCAGCGTAATCAATATGTCGTAGTTGGATCATGATTTTTTTGTTTCTCCAATAAAGATGGTGTTTCGGTAGTCAACCTCACGTCCGGTCGGCTGCGTGAGGAAAAGATGGGTCGATATGGTTCACCGACCCTCGTGTGGTTGGTTTATCTGTCAGTCGCCAATCAATTCAACGGCAGGACCTTGCTGCGGTGCAACAATTGTCGCAATCAGCGAAGCATGCTCGATTCCCTGAATCGAGAAAGGTTCGTTGACGGAAAAGTAGAACAGTTGGCCAGATGACAACTCGACCGTTTTTTCAAGAGCCGACACGGAGACTCGTCCTTCCAGGCAATGGAGGATGATTTCACCCTGAGCTTCATGAGTCGGGATCGACTCGCTTTCGGGGATGACCAGGTGGATGATCTCCACATTGGCCGTCTTGACCAGAATCGTCTTTTTTCTTATTCCGGGTTCTCCCCCGAGCAGTTGTATGTCTACGAATTCACCCGGTTTCACTAGTGGTTTATTCATGAATGAAACACCCTCTTCCGGTTACGCCGGATCCGACATCAAGACGACTTCCGGAATCTTCTCTAGAAGTTTCTCAAGACCCCGCCGAGACACTCGCGAAGTGTATGCCACGAAAAACGTACAACATGAGGAACCGGTTTCCTCATCTATCGGTTCGGCAGTTTTAAATGCAAAGGATCGGCCAAGTTGCGAAAGAAGCCAGCGGGCATTTTGCATGCCATCGACCCGCACACGACAAGTGCTGCCCAACGAACGTATCCATACATGGAACGACTTCATAGTTCCTTCTCCAAATTGGTTTGTGGCATAGTTTGAGGAATATCAAGTTTCTAATCGCGACGAGCACGCTTTTGCACGTCGGTTTCGATAGCACCGAAAGTTGCCTCATGCCGCTGGATCGTCATCTGCAGGACGTACACCAGTCGTTTTGCCGTGTACAAATTAGTGATGATGCGTTGCGATACCGCGATCGGTTCTGTCGGCACGCCAAACGGTTGGGGGTTGAGACCGAAATCGAGGATCAATTCCTCGGGAGTGCCCATCACTCGGCAGAAATTGGCATAGTAGGCAAGTGCCTTGGAATCATCCACCTCGACCTGCGCCGGTTGTGGTGATTGCAATGGACCGGCACTTAGTGCAGGTGCCGCAAGTGATTTGCCGTTTGTTTCTGGATTATCCAAAGCGTAACTCCTCTTTCTCAAAAATTATATTTTCTGGTCCAAATGGCCTGGCAACGCACAGACTAACGTGTGATTTTGGCTCAATATGGTCACGACTCCGATTCGGATGTTGCCCACAAATGGTCCGGTGCCAGATTCTTGGCTTCTTCCTTGCTTTCTTCGCCCCGATCCCTCACCGTGCGAAACGGCATGCCTTCAATGCGTTCGTAACGCTCGGCACGGAGGAACCAGAACGCCAACCCGCCCGTGTTGTGGTCTGCTCCCGGTGTTGTTGTACCTTTAGCAACGGAGGCACGTACTCCCAATGAGCCTTTCCGGCCGGTCTTTTTCCAACCACGCTGCTCCATGATCATGCGAACCACCACCCCAACGGCCTGCCGCAG